>CALEKX010000126.1 GCA_937904525.1 uncultured Phycisphaerales bacterium | reverse complement strand
ACGCTCAGGATGACGATTTCGGGCGACTATCGCCTATGTTGATGCATAATGTTGGAGACGCCCGCGCCACAAGTGTGTGCACAACGCTCTGCGCCCTTTGCGCGCACTTGGCGGTCTCTGCGTTGGATACTTGAGACTGCACGTGCGGGACGCCCGTGCCACTGTTTGGCTCTGCGCTGTCTGCGTCTCTGCGGTGAAATCGACGCTAGACCGACGACGGTTCGACCTGAGGGGACGGCGTTGCCGGGGGTTGGCGGGCGCCGGGTTCGCCAAGGATGACATGCTCAGCCGCGATCACCAGATCGCGCACGAGCTTGGGGATGTGGCGCACCGTGTAGCCGGTGAAGGCGGCATAGCAGGCCAGGCGATCGGCGAACTCCAGATCCGCGAATCGCATCGACACGGCATACTCGCGCCATACGCGCCACTCAGGGAAGACGATCCGCCCCTTGAGGGCCGGGTTCCAGAAATGTGCCGGCGGCACGGGGCCCTGGCCGATCCAGCGCGACAGGCGGCTTCGCGTCAGCAGCTTGCGGCCCGGGGTCTGGGCAGCCACCGAGCGGCGGGCATGCTCGCGATTGAGGAACAGCGGCTTTTCCACGCAGCGGAATCGCCCCAGCAGCGCCAACCGCGCGAGCATGATGCTGTCGGAGCGGACGACGCGGTCGTAGACCGGAATCCGCTGCAGCGCGCTGCGCCGGATCAGGCCATACAGCTCATGCGCGCCGTGCATGCGGTGGTTGATGTTCATTAGCCGGCTGAAGCGGCATGCGGGGCTGGGATGATCCGCGTCGGCGTCGTAGGTATTGGGATGGAGCGGACGATCGTCCTCATCGATGATCATCGTCCGCGGAAATGCGAGCACGACCTCGGGGTCCTGCTCGAGCACGCGGACGCATTCCTCGAGGAAGGTCGGCGCGCACAGATCGTCGGCTGCGTTCCACTTGAAGAACGGCGCTCTGGCCAGCTCATATCCCCAGCGGAAGTTGGCGGCGACGCCCTTGTTCTGCTCGGCGCGATGGTACTGAATGCGGCGATCACGGCGGGCGTAATCGGCGCAGATGTCGCGCGTGGCGTCGGTGGACGCGTTGTCGGTGATGATCAGTTCAAAATCGCCGAAGGTCTGCCCCAGCAGGGAGTCGAGCGTACGGGCGACATAGCGTTCCCCGTTGTAAACGGGAACGGCAATACTGACGCGGGGGCTGGGCACGGCTGAGGACATTACAAATCCTTATGATCCAAGCTGGCTGCGGAGCGGGACCGCCTTGATCGGTTCGATGTCCGCAGGATCCGGCTCGGTTTCGGGCGCGGTCCGGGGAAACAGAACGCGATACTGCGGTGCGACTTTGGCGGCGATTCGATCCCAGCGGAGGTGCTCGATGGCGTAGGCGCGTCCGGCCAGGCCCATTTCGCGCCACTTGTGGCGCATTTCGAGCAGTTGCATGATTCCGCTGTGTATGCTGCTGGGTTCGGGCGTGACGATGACGCCGCATCCGCTTTCGCGGACATGCGGCGCGATGCCGGCCACTTCGCTGACCAGCAGGACGCGGCCGGCGAGCATGGCTTCCAGCGCTGACAGCCCGAATCCCTCGAAACGTGAGGGCAGGCAAAAGATGTCGTGGCGGCCGATGATGACCGGCGGGCGCGTCTCGTAGTCAGGATCGAGCAGGTGAATGCGATCCTGCAGACCCTGATGTTGGATTTTCGCAGCCAGGCTCTTCTTGTCGCCCCAGTCGGGGCCCTGGATGGTGAGCTGGGCGCCTTCGGCGGGGTCGATGGCGGCGAAGGCGTCGATCAGGACGTCCAGCCCCTTGTTGTGTGTGTCGAGCCGGCCGAGGAACAGCAGGCGCGGCGGGCCGCTGACGTCCCACGTCGGCTGGGGAACCGCGGCGACGTCCTCCTCGGCAAAGCCGTTCTGCACCTCGATGACGGGCGTGTGGACGCCGAGTCGCTGCAGCCACTGGGCGTGGCGCAGGTCGAGCACCTGGATGCGGTCGGCATGGCGGAGCATGCGACCTTCAAACAGGTACCAATAGAGCCATTTAATAAACTTGCGTCGGCGGAAGATTTCCGGGTGATACGGGTCGTGCGGCGCAACGACGTACGGGATGCGATGCTTTCGCAACGCGCGCGACACGACATGCAGGCTGGGATGGAAGATGCCGTTGAGGATGCACAGCACCGGTTCGTTGTTCTGCGCGATGAAGGCGCGGAACGACGGGTGGAGGCGTTTGATCGGGGAGTTACGGCCGCTGCTGGGGAAGCACCGGATCGTGTAGCCGGCAGGAGACTGGTGGACCGATTCCCTGTCGTTTTCGCAGAGAACGGTCACGTCCATACCGCATCCGGCCAAGCCAGCCGCCAGCCCATGGACGGCTTTGCTCATCCCCCCGTTCAGAGCATCGCCCAGGGGCGGAAACTCCTTGAGATACATCCAGATGCGTGCCGCCATGGCGGTTCCTCAACATCCCGGTGGCCCAGTCAACGCCAGCCGGCCCGCTCTAGCAGACTCAACGCTGGCTTCGACGTCAACTCTTAAATCTCATCGGCTTCTACAACGCCCTGCTGGACCAAAACTCCAATCGACATGACCGGTACAACCGGCAAGGACAAGCGGTTTCTCCAGTGCCACCGGACTAGACACATGAGAACCGCTGAACGTTGGTTTGGGGGTGCTTCAAACGGCCTGAGCAGCCACCGGGAATCGGGCGTTTTGCTCCGCCCGCAGCTTGTCACACAATCGCCCCGGGGGCAACTCCACGTCGTCGTAGGTCAGGACCTGGTCCTTGCGCACATCCCGCTTGAGGCGGCAACCTTCGCTAAGCCCCATGGGCAGCAGGTTTTGCGCCGCGACGACGGGGGCGTTCTCGGCTTGGCCGTAGGTGTGGTAGCCGCCGATGCCGTCGAGGACCGTGCCGGCTGACAGGTCGGTCTTGGCGGTGGTGACGACCTCGACCACCGGCCCGGCGATCGGCTGGATCACCGCATCGCCGAACAGCACCACGCGGGCGATCGAATGGTGCACCTCAAAATGGCACAGGTGATACGGCGTGTAGAAGCTGTACAGCGGGCCTTCGCCGAGCTTGTATAAGTTGAGATAGTGCCGCTGCTTAGGATCGTCGATGGTCCCGAACACATAAACGCCCGGGCCGGGCCTGGCGCCGACGACATAGTCGACGATCCCGCCCAGCGAGCGAAGCTGGTCGATGTCGTAATGCTTGGTCAGCTCGTCGACATGGCCATTGAAGGTAAAGCCATTGCTCATCCCCCGCTGGGCGACCTTCATGCCCGTCGCATTAGCGACGATGGCCTGCTCGAAGCTGATCTTGGTCCCATCGGCAAAGCTCGTGACCATCTCGGGCTTCTGGCCCCACTTTTCCGCAAACCCCTTCTGGGTCGTGGGGTTGCGAGACGGGTCCTGCAGGCCCTTGATGTTGCCGCAGACCAGCGGCGTCAGGCCGATGCTCTTCACGAAGCGGTAGAGGTTCATCTCCACGCCCGGCTGATCGCCGTCGCTGCCGCTGAGGATGACGCCATTCTTCTTCGCGTATTCCTGCAGGATGCTGCCGACGGTTCCGTCGACCTCGGCATTCATGGTCACGACATGCTTCTTGCCTTCCAGGGCACGCAGGATGACGCGGGCGCCGAACTCGATGGCGCCGGTGACCTCCAGGATGCAGTCGATGCCTTCGGCATCGCAAAGGAGGAAGGCGTCATCGGTGACGCTGTACACGCCGCTGCGGATGTTGTCCTGGAGCTGGCCGACGTTCGTCACCTTGCGGCACTCGACGCCGGCTTCGCGATAGGCGCGTTCGGCTGTTTCGAGGGTGCGGTTGGCAATGGCGACCAGCCGCATGCCCGGCACGCTGTTGATGACGGTGTTGGCAACCCCGCGGGCCATAAAACCCGCGCCGATCATCCCCACACGGATCGGATTGCGTTCTGCCTCGCGACGCTTGAGGGCGGTGTCGATGATGATCATGGGTTGTTGCTTGTTACCTGCTGACTGTTACTTGCTGGTTGCCGTTTGCTGGCGTCTTGTCGGCTGATCGGGGGTATTGTCCCTTGTCACTGGTGATTCGTCACTCGCCGCGGATCTGCGGCTTGCGGGCCGCTCCGTTTGGCAGCGTCTGAGATGCTTTCCGCGCCCGGCGAGGGACCAGTGACAACGGACAACTGACTACTTCCCAAAAGCCGGCCAACTCGCGTCCTTCTCCGAAATCACCTCGATCGGGATCGGCCACTCGATCTTCAATGCCGGATCGTCGTAGCGGATACCGCGCTCACAGCCGGGGGTGTAGAACTCACCGACCTGGTACGCGACCTCGGCTCCGTCGGTCAGCGTCAGGTAGCCGTGGGCGAACATCTCGGGCACGTAGAGCTGGCGGCGGTTGTGCTCGCTCAGCTCCACCCCGATATGCTGCAGATAGGTGGGTGAGTCGGGCCGCAGGTCCACGATCACATCGTAAACCGCCCCGCGCGTGCAACGGACGAGCTTGGTCTCGGCGGCCGGCGGAAGCTGGTAGTGCATGCCCCGCATCGTGCCCTTCTTGTGATTGAACGAGCAGTTGCACTGCGCGACAATCGGCTTGAGGCCGTGCGCCTCGAACTCCTTCTGGCAGAACGTACGTGCGAAGAACCCGCGCGAATCCTCGCGCGGTTCCAGATCGAGAATGAACGCCCCCTTGAGCTTGGTTTCCGTGAACTTCATCAGGGTGATCCGTTGATCGACACTTCCACGCAGGCCGCCAAAGCGGACCCTACGGTAAATCTATTATGGTAGGGCCCGCTTCAGCGGACCAGATGATTTCCCGCTCCGTCGCTTCGGCCGTTATTCCTTCCAGAAGAAATCTTTGTCGATCTGCTGGGTTTCGAGCAAGTACTGAATCTGCTTGAGGCGCGTGTGGGCACGCGACTCGAACAGCTCCTTGGGCATGCGGATCCGCTGGAAGACTTCCAGAAGCTGCTCGGCGCCCTTCTTGACGGTCCACTTGGGCTTAAAGCCGGGGAGCTTGGTCGCGATCTTGTCGAAATTGACCTTGTAGTCGCGCTTGTCGCCGCCGCGGTTGCCGAAGGTGACGGTGCAGCCGGGGAAGGTCTCACCGATGATGTTGGCGATATCGCGGACCTGGTAGTTCTCGTTGTTGGCGCCGACGTTGAACGTTTCGTTGTGGACGGCTTCGCGCGGGGCTTCCAGCACGCAGGCCGCCGCCTGGCAGATGTCCAGGATGTGCACGAACGGGCGCCAGGGTGTGCCGTCGGAGTCCATCTTGATCTGCTTGGTCGTCCAGGCATGACCGGCCAGGTTGTTCACGACCAGGTCAAACCGCTGCCGCGGCGAGGCGCCGTAGGCGGTGGCATTTCGCAGATATGTGGGGGTGAAGTCGTCATCCGCCATCTGCTTGAGGTCGTTCTCGACCAGCAGCTTGCACTCGGCATACGCCGTCAGCGGCTGGGTATCGCCGTTCTCGTCCTGGGCCTTGGTGGAGCTGGCGCCGTAGACGCTGCAGGAGCTGAAGTAGATGAAGCGCTGGATGCCGACCTTCTTGGCCAGCTGCGCCAGGCGCACCGAACCCTTGTGGTTGATGTCGTAAGTAATGTGCGGCGAGAGCTGGCCGACGGGGTCGTTGCTCAGCTCAGCCATGTGGATCACCGCGTCGTGGCCCTTGAGGTCTTCCTCGGTGATATGACGGATGTCCTTGTTGAGCACCAGCGGCTGGGCGCGCACGCCGTTGTACAGCCAACCGATGCGATGGAAACCGGTGTCGCAGCCGGTGATCTGGTGACCACGATCCATCAGGTACGGACCAAGGACCGTGCCAATGTATCCGTCAATGCCGGTAACGAAGACTTTTGCCATGACTGCTTTGCCTCGTATGGGGTGTTTTGTGTTTCGTTATCTGGTGTCTTGGTGTCTGGTGTTTTGATGTTTTGAGGTTGGGCTCGAAACAACAAAACACGAAACACACTATGCCGCATTTGTCATTGTGACTGTTGTTCGAGTCGGTTCCGGGACGACTTCCGCCACCGCCCTGCCGATGGGCAGGCTGGCGGTCGCCGCGGGGCTGGGGGCGTTGCACACGTGCACGCTGCGCTCGCCGCGGACGATCAGGAAGTCATCGACCATCTTGCCGTCGGGCATCAGGGCCTGTGCCCGCACGCCGGCGTGGCTGGGCACGAGGTCATCTTCCTGCACCTCGGGGATCAGCAACTGCAGGCTGCGCGTGAACGCGGCCTTGGAGAAGCTGCGGTACATCTCGCGGAAGCCTTCGCGCCAGTTGCGCTTGGCCAGCTCCCAGAAGCCCTTGTACGTCAGGGTTTCAGCCAGATCCCGGGCGCTGAAATCGGTCTTGTGATAGCCCTCGCGCTTGAACGCCAGCACGGCATTGGGGCCGCAGTGGATGTTGCCGTCGATCATGCGCGTGTAGTGCACGCCCAAGAACGGGAACTGCGGATCGGGCACGGGGTAGATCAGGTTCTTGACCAGATACCGCTTGTGCGGAACCAGCTCATAGTATTCGCCGCGGAACGGCACGATCTGGGCTTGCGGATCGACGCCATCCATGCGCGCGATGCGATCGCAATGCAGGCCGCCACAGTTGATGAAGATCCGGCCGCGCAGGTCGCCGGCGGTCGTCTTGACGATGACCCAGCCGCTTTCATGCTCCAGACCCAGCACGCGGATGCCCGTGCGGATGTCGCCGCCGGCTTCGCGGATCAGCTCGCCGTACTTGCGGGCGACGCCCTTGTAGTCGGCGATGCCCGTCGTATCCACGCGCAGCGCAGCCAGGCCGACGCAATGCGGCTCGATCTCGCGAAGCTGCTCAGGCGTGAGCTTCGTCAGCGTCAGGCCGTTCTGGATGCCGCGCTCGTAGAGCTTTTCCAGCAGCGGCAGCTCGTGCTCGTGGCTGGCCACGATCACCTTGCCGCACACTTCGTGCGCGATGCCGTATTCACGGCAGAACTCGACCATGACGCGCGCGCCTTCGACGGCGTATTTGGCCTTGAGGCTGCCGGGCTTGTAGTAGATGCCGGAGTGGATGACGCCGCTGTTGTGGCCTGTCTGGTGCTGTGCCAGGTCCTTTTCCTTCTCCACGACCAGCACCGAGCAGCCGGGATACCGGCGCACCAGCGCCAGCCCGGTGGACAAGCCGACAATGCCTCCTCCCGTGATGATATAGTCGTATGTCATCTCTCTCAGTCTGCAGGCAGCAGTCGGCAGTCTGCAGTCATCTCAAAATGTAATGGCAGTGGGCAGCAGGCGATGGGCAGTCAACTGATCGCGGCGCTTCCCTGCAGACCGCAGACTGCCACTACCACACCTTCCACGGCGCCTGGTTGGAAGCCCACAGGTCCTCGAGGTACTTCTTGTCGCGAAGCGTATCCATCGGCTGCCAGAAGCCGCCATGGGTGTACGCGGCAAGCTGGCCGTCCTGGGCAAGCCGCTCCAGCGGCTCCTGCTCCCAGCTTGTCGAGTCATCGGCGATGTAGTCGATCGCCTTGGGCTCGACGACGAAGAACCCGCCGTTGACCCACGTGCCGTCGCCGCGCGGTTTCTCCCGGAAGCTGCGGATTTTGTGTTCGCCTTCGGTGATGCTCACGGCGCCGAAGCGTCCGGGCGGTTTCACCGCGGTCATCGTGCACAGCACCTTCTGCTGGCGATGGAACTCGATCAGTTCCCGGATGTTGACGTTGCTGACGCCGTCACCATAGGTGAAGCAGAACGTCTCCTCGCCGATGTACTCGCGGACACGCTTGAGGCGGCCGCCGGTCATGGTGGCGTCGCCGGTGTCAACCAGCGTCACGCGCCAGGGCTCGGCACGCTTGTTATGCACTTCCATGCGGTTATGGGCCATATCGAACGTAACGTCCGACATGTGCAGGAAGTAGTTGGCGAAGTATTCCTTAATAATGTACCCCTTGTACCCGCAGCAGACGATCACGTCATTGATGCCGTACGCGGAGTAGATCTTCATGATGTGCCACAGGATCGGCCGACCGCCGATTTCGACCATCGGCTTCGGCTTGATGGCGGTTTCTTCCGAGAGACGGGTACCCAGTCCTCCGGCGAGTATGACAACTTTCATATCTTCCTCTATGCCGGCATCAGCTTCGTCAGCAGCCGGTCGAACAGCGGTTCATCGGCACGACCCGTAGGGTTTATCGGCGTACAATGGCAGTGACTGCACCGATCTCATAGGCCGCTGACGGGCAAAATGTCTCTCAGCGCCCGCACACACTCCAGACATCATGGGGCGGTAAAGGTTTGCGTTCAACTGTGCCAATAAAATCGCGCACAACGGCGCGCGGCTGCGGATGAGGTCGCTTGCCTTCGGTTGTCGGACATTCGACACTCCGAAGCGCAAAACCTGCGCGGGGCCGCACGTTCCTGGAATCCGAAATCGGGGAGACTCCGATATTCGCAATAGTTATGAATTTGGCGAGTGCTCAGCCGTGGCTGAACCGCGGGACTCCGAGGCCTGCTCCGTTGCCTCAGCCGAGGCGCGCTGGGGGGATGGGGTGTCAGCAACCTGCGGTCGGACGATGAGCTGCTCGATGGCGAACAGGACATCCCGCGCCAGCTTCGGCCAATTGCGCAGGGCGAACAGCAGCAGGTACACCCGGCAGTGCAGCCGCTCGGTCAGGTAAAGGGGTGCCCGACCGATCGCAGCCGTGTACTCCCGCAAAATGCGCCACTCCGGAAATGTGATCCGCCCCACTTTGCTGCGATCCCACCATTCGGTCGGCGGAATCGGACCCGTGCCGAGGAATCGTGCCAGCCGGCTATGCCCCTGCTTGATCCACAGCGGCAACTGGGCCATCGACTGATCGTCGTGGTGGCGGGAGAAGAACAGATATTCCGGCACTTCAAAAAATCGCCCCAGCAGGCTTAGCCGCACAAGCATGACGCTGTCGGCGCGGGCATAGGCCCCATGCGGAGCTGCCGCTTTCAGCGCCGACGCCCGCATCAACCCAAACACCTCCGGCACGCGATGCAGGCGGTGGTTCACGTTGATCAGCAGCCCATACCGCCGGGCGGCACTGGGCGAATCCGTTCCCAGGCGGAAGTTGTAGTAGTAGATCACCCGCCCCTGCTCATCGATCACCGCCATCTTCGGGTAGGCGATGACGACGGTCGGATCCTGGTCCAGCACCGCGACGCACTTTTCCAGGAACGTCGGGGCGCACAGGTCGTCATGCGCAGCCCATTTGAAGTATTCGCCGCGCGACAGCTCGAGCGTCCGGTTGTAATTGCCGGCTGCGCCGAGATTTGTGGGATTCCGATAGTAGTGGATGCGGGGGTCGCGGGCTTCGTACTCGCGGCAGATCGATTCGGTGGCGTCGGTCGAGGCGTTATCGCAGATGATCAGCTCAAAATCCGTGAATGTCTGCGCAAGCAGAGAGTCGATCGTCTGGCGCACGTATCTGGCGCCGTTGTAGACCGGCAATCCGATGGAGACTCTCGGCGGAGCTTGGCTCATGATCAGATCACTCTTACGCACCCGCCGGGCACGCCAGCCTCCTTGTCACCCCGTGTTCAACCGCATCGGCTATCCGCTTCCCCATCGCCGGATCGCAGCCACCGGGATGCGTTCCGATCGATCGAATCGCAAGACAATACGATACCAGCCGATGCACTTCAAACGCCCAATCGGCTCGGGGCGGGCAGGATGATCCCTCCTCCAGCCGCACCGCGCGCCCGTCGTCAGGTGCAACAAAGCTTTGCCCGGGCGTGCGTTTACGTCACAATGTCGCCCGGCGACAAATCATGCAATACTGGATCTCAGACGGCACCCAACAATTCGGCCCCTTTCCGCTGGACCAGCTCCGGGCCAACGGCCTTCAGCCGCATTGGCTGGTCTGGAACGAGAACCTCAGCGACTGGACGCCAGCCAGTCAGGTGCCGGAGGTCCAGGCCCTGTTCGCCCCTTCCCCCGCGGCTACGCCGTCCACTGAGGCAGCATGGTCCCCCCCAGTCGATCCGCCGCCATCCCCAGCGCCTGCCGCTGCCGTGGCTGCCGGGTCTCTGCCACCGTCGATGCCCACCGGCATCCCCCAGCCCAAGCCCCTCGGCTATGCCCATCCCCCGACGCCGCGATACATGTCGCCCCAATACCCCCTGCCGCAGACGATGGCGATCGTCTCGCTGATCATGGCGATCGCGAGTTTTCTTGGATTTCCCACCTCGATCTTCGCTGTGATCTTCGGGCACATCGCACTGGGCCGGATCCGCCGGGGCGAGGAAAGCGGCCGCGGCATGGCGATCGCCGGACTGGTGATCGGATACATCGGGCTGGCCATGACGGCGCTGGCGCTGATTATCGGCGCCTTCGTCTGCGCTATCCCGTGCATGGCGTCAGGAATATAGCATTGCTCCGGATGGGCTCGGTGGTCAAAATAGGATCTGCTAAATCGTTCAATCCCCTTTCGTGGAGGAACCATGAGCAGCTTTGTGTATCGGTCTCTGTGCCTGGCAACCGCTTTGTTCGCAGCCACCCTGATCGGTTGTAACCCCGGTGAGGATGAGAAGGCGCCCAGCGACGCCGCCCCCGGCACGGCCCAGCCGAAGTCGCCTGAAGCGCAGGCGCAGGACATCGCCCGCCAGGTCACCGGCCAGGCCCAGACCCGCGCCCAGGAAGTCGAACAGCGCGCCAACGAGGCCGCCGCTGATGCCTCCGCCAATGCATCGGCTACCGAAGCCAAGGCCAAGGAGCTGCTCGACCAAGCCATCCAGTACATCAACGAAAACAAGTGGGACCTCGCCGAGAAGACCCTCAAGCAGCTTGACGGCATGAAGGCGTCACTGCCGCAGTCGCTGCAGCAGCAGATCGACAATGCCAATCAGCTCCTGCAGACGCGCCGCACCGCCGGCAACGTCGGCGGAGCCGTCGAGGGCCTGTTGGGCAAGTGAGCGTCCCTCAGCCTGAGTTTGACCAATCGCAATCAGTACCGTCGTCCCCCTGGGAGATGCTATGAAAGTCACGTCACTGTGGCAGGAGTTCAAGAACTTCGCGTTCAGGGGCAACATGATCGATCTGGCCATCGCCGTCATCATCGGCGGCGCGTTCGGCAAGGTGATCTCGTCGCTGGTCGATCACATCTTCATGCCGTTGATCGCGGCCATCGTGCCCAATGACAAAGGCTACGAGCAGTTGTCGTTTATCATCAACGGTTCGGAGGTGAAGTACGGCCTGTTCATCGGCGCGCTGGTGAACTTCCTGATCGTCGCGCTGGTGGTCTTCATCACCGTGGTCAAGGTGATTGGCGCGTTGACCAAGATCGCCAAGGCCCCGCCCGCGCCCAGCGAGCCGACAACCAAGGAATGCCCCTACTGCCTCTCCAACATTCCGCTCAAGGCCACCCGCTGCGCTCACTGCACCAGCGAGCTACCTTCGGCGTAATGTGAGCCGCGGATGGACGCAGATTCGATCTTGAATCGCGGATTCTGGATTTGCTGCTTTGAGGCTTGAGCCTTCTTTCGAGCCTGGTGATTGAAGCCTGGAGCTTCGCCACCGACATCCGCGTTCATCTGCGTTCATCCGCGGTCTTTTTTGCCGCCTGATAGATCCCCATCAGCGCTTCGTAGGCCACCTCCGCGGTGTACTTCGACTCGTACACCGCGCGAGCGGCTGCGCGCATGGCGGAAAGCTTGGCAGGATCAGCCAGCAGATGCTCGATCTGCCGCGCCAGATCCTCCGGATCGCCGGGCTTGAACTTCAAACCTGTCTGTCCGTGATCGACCAGATCCGCCATGCTCCCAAGGTCCGACGCGATCACGGGCGCCCCCTTGGCGAAGCTCTCGACAATCGTCCTCGGCAGGCCTTCGTACCACGTCGATGGGAAGACCAGGCACGTCGCCTGGCCCATCATCGCCATCACCTCATCCAGCGGGCGGCGGCCGAGCATCTCGATGCCTTCCACGCCCCCGGCGGCTGAGCGGATCTCCTCCTCCAGCGGCCCGGAGCCGACGACCTTCAACGGCAATCGCCGACCGACGCGGCGCCAGGCATCCACGAGCACGCGGACGCCCTTCTCTTCCGTCATCCGGCCGACAAACAGCGCAAATCCGCCATCGCCGGAACCCACGCCCGGATCGGCATCGAGGAAGTTCGGCTTGACGACGATCTTGTGCTGCGGCAACCCACCCTCGATGTACTTGCGCCGGGCGAAGTCCGTCAACGCGATGTAGACATCGATCGCTCTGTCATACGTCCCCATCGCCCGATGCACGCTCAGCATCGCGGCTACGACAGCCGACGCTTTTCGATCGTCGCGGTAGCACGCATGTGTCACGCCCGGCCAGGGGATGAACCGCCCGATGCACTGCTCGCAAACGCGCCCCTCGCGAAAGAGCGTCGCGTTCACGCACAGCAGGCGATAGTTGTGCAGTGTCTGCACCACCGGCACGCCCGCATCGCGAGCGGCGTAATAGGCACTCGGCGAAACGAGTGGAAACGTGTTGTCGAAATGCGCGATGTCGGGCCTTTCGCGCGCGATCAGCTCGCCCAGCGTGCGGCGGCTTTGGCGGTTCCAGATGGTCCTGGTCGCGACCTCGACGCGGCCCATCTGCTCGATCGCGTCGTTGTGGACGAAGTATTCAACGATCTCGTGCCCGCGGGCGCGCAGCAGCGCGATCTCCGAGGCGACGACGGCGTCTTCGCCGCCGGCCTGTTGGTAGTAGTTGTGGACACGGAGGATCTTCATCGCAGCCCGAGGGTGATCATACACGACCAGCGGCGGGGAATCGGCGCGGTCAGCGGATCAGACCGGCGCGACCTCGCGCCGGGGCGGCGAGCGGCGCGGCGGCGGCGCCACTGGTGGAGGCGGGGGTGGCGGCGGCTGCTGCTCGACCACCATCATCGGCTGGACGATGACGGCGCGCCGGTAGTCCATCCCGAGCATGATGCCGCACAGCAGATAGAACGGAATCGCGCCAGCCGGCGTTTCGAACATGTTCCCCACCACCGCGAGCATGCACATCATCAACACCAGCGCAAACAGCAGCGCCCGCATATTGCGTTCGGGGATGTAGTAGCCGCGCATGAGGATCCCGGCGATCAGCAGGCAGAAGAACCCGAGTCCGATCGCACCGGTGTAGAAGATCGCGAAGATGACGAAGTTGTGCGGCGTGCGGATGTCTTCGCCGTGCGGCGTGAAACGGCTGAGGTCCGTGCCGTGGCCGTGACCGATGAGCTGCAGCTTGGTCGTGTCCAGGCTGCTGACGACACCTTCCCAGATCGTCTTTCGCCAGTTGGCTGTGCCGCGGGCGACGTACGCCCACTCGTCCGCCTGTGCGTGGTAGCCGGCTTCGCGAAGCATCCGCACTGCCGCGTCCTCGTCGAACGTCGCGACCAGTCGCGAGATCGGGAAGACCGGGTCGAGCACCTCAACACGCCCGCCCGGGATCATCGGCCCGACGATCGACAGCGTGACGACCAGCCCGACGCAGATCATCGCGACAGTGAAGACGCGCTGCACCGACACCATCGCCACGCACGCCACGCCGACCATCATGCTCAGCATCGCGCCGCGGCCGGGGTTGTAGAGCATCGGCAGCACCGACACGAACAGCACCGGGTATTTCAGCTTCCAGTCCGCCAGGTACGGCCACAGCGCCAGGATGCCCACCGGCACCAGCGCGGCGATGGATGGGTCGTTGAAGATCAGCACCCCCGCCCATGGCAATTGCCATCCGAAGTCGCTGAACGCCATCTGCGCAATGCCATAGGCGCAATAGAAGTAGGCAAAACGCTTCCAGAAGCGCAGGAAGCTGGGCATGGTGATGTCCGCGCCATATGCCATGCCGATGAACAGCACGATCGTGTAGTAGTTGAACGCGAACGTCTTGATGATGTCGACCGTCGGGGTGTTGCCGTGCACGAAGCTGCGCATCACCTCGAACAGGCCCCACAGGATCGTCAGCCCGACACCCGCTGCCAGCAGGCGCATCTGGAACAGATCATCCAGAAATCGCTGGATCCACCGGCGGTGATTGACGTAGAGGCTGCGCGCGATGAAGTATTCGCCGATGAACAGCGGCGGAATGCCCAGGTAGGCGAAGCTGCGTCCGAAGGTCAGGTAGCCGCAGATCAGCACCTGCCAGAACGCCGGAGGTTTAAACCGAACCCTGCTCAGCATAGAACGACCGCCAGTTGTCGATGAATGCATCGACACTGAAGCGTGAAATCGCCGTGCGGGCGTTGTCGCCAACGCGAGTCCGCTGGGACGGCGGCTGATCCATAAACGCCTGCAGACACCGGGCGATATCGGCCCCGTCCGGCTGGACCAGATAACCATTCTCGCCGTCGACGACAAATTCCTCCACACCGTTTATCGGTGTGACGATCAGGGGCAACCCGGCGGCGGCGGCCTCAAGGACGACCAGCGCGAAGGCCTCATACAGGCTGGGCAGTGCGAACGCATCCGCCGCCCAGAGGAAGGGACGTACGTCCTTCTGCATGCCCAGGAACCGCACGCGGTCCTGGAGATTCATCCCCTGCACGCGTTTTTCATACACCTCGATCAGGTCGGCGGTTCCGCCGACGACCATTAGTTTCAGCCGGGGTTGGTTGTATCGGACCATGCCGTCCAGCAGATACGGCAGGCCCTTCCGTTCGAAATGCCCCAGGGCCATGAAGATCATCACGACATCGTCGTCGCTGTAGCCCAGCTCGCGGCGCTTGGCGGCGCGGTCGAAGTCGGCCGGCGCCTGCATGCGCTGGATGTCGATGGCATTGAAGATCACCGAGATCTTCGGCTCGAGGAACGGATACTCCGACACCAGGTCGCGCTTCACGCCGTGCGACGCCACAACCATCCGGCGGATCCGCCGGAAGACCAGCGGCTCGAGCAAGGCGTGCAGCCAGTGATCCACCCACCGGAACAGCGAGCGCATGCTTCCCGTGCGGATCTTCTTCCAATGGTGCCGCAGGAATGCGCGATGGCAGAACTGCGTGTAGCTGACATCGGCAAACAGGTAGTTGCTTTCGACGCACTGCACCAGGTCGTACTTGCGGCCGGTGCGCAGGCGATGCAGCAGATACACCAACGGCGCCACGATGTGGTAGCAGATAAACAGCAGCGCCAGCGGACGCGACGGGACGGGGATCCGCACAAAGCGAATCCGCTCCGGGCAGGGGTTGTCGAAGCGCACCGCGAAGACGGTGAACTCATGCTCATGGCAGAGCCGGCGCATCATCGTCAGATGGCAGCCGCCCAGCGGGTTGGTCGGCTCGCACAAATAGTCAAACAGAGCGATGCGCACGCAGGACCTCCTCATACCAACCGGTCATCTTCTCCGCCCGCCGAGCCCAGGTGTTGTCGGCAGCATGTTCGAACAGTGCCTTGCGGATGCGCTGCCGCAGGGCTGGATCGTCCGCCAGCTTCGCGATGGCGGCCGCGATGTGTCCGATCGCGTCGGGCGGCGTCGTGACGGGGATCTTGATGCCCGTCTCGTCGGTGATGGCGATCGCCGCGCCCTGATGATCCATGGCGATCACCGGCAAGCCGGTGCTCATCGCCTCCAGGACGACCGATCCCATCGAATCCCTCAGGCTTGTGAACAGGAATGCGTCGGATTCGGCAAACAGCCGCGACATTTCGCGATACGGCACCTGCCCCAGCAGCGTGACGCGATCGCGCAGTTGCAGCGAGTCGAGCATCTGCTCGATCTGCGATTTCTGCGGGCCGTCGCCGGCGACCAGCAGGCGGACATTGCGGTCGCGCAGGCGCGCCATGGCTTCCAGCGCCAGTGGCAGGCCCTTTCGCGGCTCCAGCCGGCCGGCCCACAGGACGGTGAAGGGCACGCCCGTCGCGCGATCGCGAGGATACTCGGCTGGATCGACCACGGTCATGCCGCTGTCGAGCAGGATCTCCACGCGGCGCCCGCCGGCGCGGCGGACGAGATCCGCCGTCTCGCGATTGGTGGCGAAGATCAGATCCGCCCGGCGGGCTGCGCGGATGATCGCGGGATTGCAGCGGGCGGCTGTGACAGCGAAGCGGCGCAGGTGTTCATGCAGTGCCGATCCGGCATATTCGATGAATGCCGTCGGCCAGGTCTGCCCCCCGCCGACTGGCCCCCACACAAACGGCAAGCCCGTTTTCCAGAGCACCGGCGGCTGGTTGAGGCTGCCCCAACTCACGTGATGCACCAGGTCCAGCGGCTGGCGTTGATGCTCGCGCATCACCTCGCGCACGACCTGCCGCTGCCACAGGGCATAGTGCAGGCGAATACCGCGCTCGCCGGCATCGGGCTTCCAGACATCGAAGCGCGAGTCGACGGCGACGTAGACGAAGCGCAGGTTGGGGATGGGACGGGCAGCCAGCTCGGCTTCGATGTCGTCGCGCCGTTCGGGATGGCAAAAGCAGACGACGTCGTGATGGCGCGCCAGGTGGGTCGACCATTTCCAGGTAAACCCCGGCTCGGAACCGAGATATGGCGAGCAGGCATGGCCGACGATGGCGATGCGGCGGCGCGGCGCAGGCGACTGGGCATCGCGCTGCGGCGGCGCGTCGGCAGCCTCGTTGGGGATTGTCATCTCGGCAGTCGGTTCCATGCTCGTGTTGCCGGCCGCCCTTTACGCATGGGCGATTGCACTGCCGGCCGATCCGCCCCAACGAAGGGCGCTGGCGTACCCGGGGGCACTCAATACACCGCCGTTCGCGACACCGGCCCATGCGTGGCCTGATGCAGCGCCTGCTTGAGGAACAGGAAGCAGTAGAGGCTGTTGTAAACCAGATAGCGCTTCCACAGCCGGCCGGGTTCCTGGCTGAGGCGGAACAGCCATTCCAAACCGCGCTTTTGCATCCACGGCGGCGCTTTCTTCTTGCTTCCAGCGTGGAAATCGAACGCCGCGCCGACGCAAAGCTGCACCGCGCGAATCGAGCGGCGATGCTCGAATGCGAACTTCTCCTGCCGCGGGCAACCCGTGCCCAGGAAGACCAGGCCGGCGCCGCTGTCGTTGATCTCCCGCGTGTAGGCGGCGTCTTCCTCGGGTGTCAGCGGACGGAACGGCGGCGAACGGTAGCCGGCGATCTGAAGGGCTGGAAACGCCGCTTTGAGGCGTTCCATCAGCTTCTGCAGGACCTCGGGCGTCGAGCCGTAGAGGAAGATCGGAACCTGCTCGTCGGCTGCCGCTTTGCACAGCCGCCAGGTCAGCTCCGGGCCGTAGACGCGGTCGGTCAGGCCCGTCCTGTGGAAATAGTTGAGGGCCCACCGCACCGGCTGGCCGTCCGGCGCGACCACGTCGAACTGGTTCATCATCTCGCGGAAGGCGGGATCGGTGGCAGCCGTGACCAGGCCGTGGACGGGCATGAAATCGACCGTCACCGGCTGGCGACGCTTGCCCGCTTCGATCAGCAGCGCCACCAGCTCGTCGTAGCAGGTCGCACTGACGTGGACACCGAAGATGTCATGCTTGGCCGGCCAGTCGGTCATGCTTGTACTCGGGGCAACCGGGGTTGCTTGCGGGGACTTCTCCTGCGACACGTCGGATCCTGCGGATCAGACAGGGGCTCCGGACTCATCATCGGACAGTTACCGGGCCGACCTTCGGCCGCGGGAACAGTCAACCCCGGGGGATGAGCCCCGGGGTTGTGTGTGCCGTCATGCCACCGTGTATCGGACGTCAGCTTGCGCCGCGCCGCAGAAGCACCGCGGGGATGGTCTGCAGGAGGATGCGGATGTCCTGGAAGAACGTCCGCCGGCGGATGTATGCGACGTCCATGCGCACCCAGTCGGCAAAGCTGACGGTGCTGCGGCCGCGCACCTGCCAGATGCAGGTCAGGCCGGGCGTAACGTCCAGGCGGCGGCGCTGCCACTGCTGGCAACCGTCGGCTTCCTTCAGGGGCAGCGGACGCGGACCAACCAGCGTCATGTCGCCCTTGAGGACGTTGAACAACTGCGGCAGTTCATCAATGCTGGTCTTGCGAAGGATCCTGCCCAGCCGCGTGACGCGGGGGTCATTTTTCATCTTGAACGCCGGGCCGTCCTGCTCGCTGTGCTTGCGCAGGGCCTCTTTCATCTTCTCGGCGTCGGCGATCATCGTACGGAACTTGTAGATCTTGAACGGCTTGCCGCCCAGACCAGCGCGCTCCTGCGTGAAGATGATCGATCCGCCCGGTTCGCAGATTTTGATCAGGATCGCCGTCAGGATCATGATCGGTGAGAACAGGATGATCCCGAACAGGGCACCGACGATGTCGAGCGTCCGCTTCCACCAGGGCATGGGACGCACCAGTAGCGGCTCGAGCGGCTTGGCTTCGACCGTCCGCTCGGACTTGAGCTCGTCGTTCACGCCGTTGAGGAAGTGCGGGATCAGCTCATTGACCTCAGCGCGCCGGTCGGAGGCGCGGCGGCGCGGATGCGGCGGCTCGGCGTTGTTGTCGTTGTCGCGCGAATCGCTGTTGAACCACTTGCTGGGATAGCTGTAGACAGCGTAGATCGGCCGCGGGGCGCGCTCGGCGATGATCGCACACACGTCCTCGGCAAAATGCCAGGCACCCGATGCCAGCGTGTCAGGCAGCACGGCGCAGAGGAACTGGTCATCAAACCAGCCGACTTCGTCGGTCGCGCGGGCGCGGGTCAGGATGGTGCGCGCCAGGCGGATGGTGGACGCCGCATGCTTCTTGCCGGGGCGGACACGGAACAGCACAAGCGAAAATTCGCGACTGTTGCGATCCGAGCGGGCGGTTTCCCGCTGGATGACAGCGTTCATGTGTTCAGCCGACGCGAGCTGGCGAACGCTCCGGGCGCCGGTTTTCACTTTAACTTTGCGCGTGATCTGCTCGGCGTGTCGCTCGTCGGCAATATGGATGGCCATGTGAACCTAACCTCCTTAAGCGGCTTCCGAAGGAACCGAAGCGTTCTGGCCGTGCGGCGGTCTCACCTGTACCCACCCCGTCACACGACGCCCGGACTCCTGTCTCTACTTATCGGAAATCGCTCGCGGACAACTCCTGATACTGTCCCACTTCTTGTCTCCCGGGCGGAAATTCCGCCGTCGGGAGTCCTCACTTCACTTGTTTACGTCCCTGGCCCACCGTCCCAAGCCTGTCGGCCGGGTCGCGAACGCCGGGATCCCGATTCCGTCTTGCGGGGCAGCCAGTGGCGCGGGGCCAATTCGTCGGCCCCATCGCCAACGCGTCCGCGACCGCACGGCATCGCAAAGGCAATGCCAGTCGCCACGAAGGCGTAACAACCGCTTGCACGCATCGCTACAGGCCCTGTCAAACTGGGCAACTGCGCGATTGCTGCGCACTCATCCGTACGCTGCCCCGCCGGTTGTCACCCGACGCAGGCGGCACCAGCAATGACACCGCCGCTGTGCGGTTGGTTGGTGGAATCCGCTCGCGGACTCGCCAACCCGTCGCCCAGCCGCCGCCAGCGTGACAGCTTGGCCGGGTCATGCTGCACCTCCGGGTGCCGCAGAGGGCGCCGCCGGCGGCTGCATCGGCAATCGCCGGTACAACCGCAAAGGATTGTCAATACACACCAGCCGCGTCATCGCCGTCCCGACGCGCGATTCGAGCAACTCGATCGCCCGGGACATCGACGGCGGCCGACGGTCCGCCGAATGGGTATCGCTGGCCACCAACGTGACCAGGCCCATTTCCAGCCACTGCCAGGCGTTGGCCTCGGCTTCCGGGCCGAATTCGCCCAGGAAGCTGCCGGCATTGACCTGCAGCAGCGCGCCTTCCTCGATCCACCGCTGCAGCATGTCGCGCCGACGGGACATGCCGGTTTGCCGCTCGGGATGAGCGATTACCGTCGTAATCCCGCGGAAATACAGCGCCCGGATCAGCGGGAACGGGTCGATAAACGCCCCGCGCGGCAGTTCCAGCAGCACGTGATCGCCGCCATCCGGCAGCAGCAAGATCTCATCTGCCTGCAGCATCGCCGGCAGACGTTCATCGAGGCGAACCTCGGCACCGGCAATGACTTCCAGCGGGATCTGGGCTTCCTCCAGCCGCTGGTTCAGCGCCTCCACGGCCCGGCGGATCTCGATCGAACTGTTGCGACCTTCGTACCGGCCGAGCTGGTGCGGCGTGGCGATCACCTGCGTGATCCCGTCGAGCACAAGCTGACGGCACAGCTCCAGCGCCTCATCCAGATCGGCAGGGCCGTCGTCGATTCCCGGCAGGCAGTGACAGTGCATGTCAACGCTTGCGGGCACATCGTAGGCCTGCAGGCGCTGAAACTGCCTGGCGTGAAGCTGTGACATCCGACGACCGATCATCGATCCTTCCCGACGCCTCAGCCGGGGCAACGCACCGCTGAGTTCGCTTTCTGTCCGGCAAACGACCTTCGATCCTCGTGCCTCTGGCGGGCGGGACCGGCGTTCGCCGCTATTCGACGATGTCCATCTCCGCAGACGACCGGAGCATTCGCCGCGGCGGCACGCGGGCTGGGCCCTGCGTGATCGTCACGGCGTTCATGGCGTGACCGTAGTAGCCATACCCACTGTAGAAACCGCTTCGGCTCTTGCCGCGTGAAACGTCGTTCACGATGCAGCCGAGGATCCGCGCCCCGACGCTCATCAGCGCGTCGCGGGCGTATTCCGTATGCTTGCGCGTTGTCTTCTCAGCCCGCAGGACGATCAGCGTCACGTCGCACAGCGCACCAAGGATGCGGGCGTCGGTGACGGCATTGACCGGCGGCGAGTCGATCACGATGTGGTCGTATCGCGTCGCCAGTTCATCGACCATGTCGCTGAACGCCTGAGAGTTCAGGATTTCCGAAGGATTCAGCGGGATCGGACCGCCGGGCAGGATGTCCAGGCCCTCGACGGCGGTCCGCTGGATCGCCTTGTCCAGAGGCTCGCGGCCCGCCAGCACCGTCGAGACGCCGACCGACGGATCGACCTCGAAGATGATGTGCTGCGTGGGCTTGCGGAAGTCGCAATCCAGCAGCAGCGTGCGCTGGCCGGCTTGCGCCATGGCGATGGCGAGGTTGGAAGCGCTGGTGCTCTTGCCGTCGCCGGGCATGGCGCTGGTGATCAGCAGCGTGCGCGACTTGTCCGAACGGGCGCCGAAGTAGACGGCTGTGCGGACGGTGCGGAACGCTTCTGCCACTTCGCTCATCGGATCGAGGAAGACCTTCTGGCCGCGCTGCACCTGGCTGTAGCGGCGCGACATGTGCGGGATCGTTCCCAGCACGGGGACGCCCAGGGCCGCCATCACTTCCTCGGCGCTGCGCAGGCGCTGGTCCATCCAGTCACGCAGCAGGCCCGCGCCCATGCCGAGCACGAAGCCGGCTGCCACAGCGATCGCGAAGACGCGGCCCTTGGTCGGGCTGTACGGCAGGTTGGCCTTGCGGCCTTCTTCCAGGATCTCGATCGACGCGATCTTCTCTCGCTGATTGGCCTGGAGCTGCATTTCGTTCATGCGGCGCTCGAGCTCGGAGCGGCGCTGATGCGCCTGCTCGACCGCCAGTTCCAGTTCACGGTACTCGGCGGCCTTGGCGTTGACGGCGTGCGCTTCCCGCTGAACTTCGTTGAGCAGTTCGAGGTAGTGCAGCGTCGCAGCCCGCGAGCGCTCCCAGGCGCGCCGCGTCACGACCGACTGGTTCGACTCGTAAGCCGTGCGGGCCTGGATTTCATCGAGCTGGGCGCGGGTGTGCGCCGCGGAGATCTCCTGCATCCGCTGGAAGATGATGTCGCCGCGCGTGGCTTCGAGGGCGACGCTGGGATTGGCCAGCTTGAATGCGGTCAGCTTGGCTTTGCGCTCTTCCAGTTCGGTGTTGGCTTTGTCCAGTTCAGCCTTGAAGACTTCGAGAATGCCTTCCTGAACGTGGTCGCCCTGCTGGGCCTGAAGGGCCATGTAGGCTTCGACGACACGGTTGACGATCTCGCCGGCTTCTTCGGGGTACGGCGAGGTGAACGAGACCGAGATGATCTCGTCGCGCCGGCCGACCTCGACCGACAGCTCGCGCTTGAGCGTGAGGACGGGGTTATCGCCGAGGCTTTCAAGCTTGTCCAGCTCGTAGAGGTCGACGGCGGTCTGCAGGACCTTGGTCGAGCGGATGCGCTCCGCCTGTCGAAGCAGGATGCCTTCGGACATCGCCGTTCCGCCGGCACCGGTGACGGTCGCCAGCGTCGGTTCGATGGCGATCTTGGCGGTACTGGTGTATAGGCGCGGCGCCCGCTCGAGGTAGAACCACCCGGCAGCGACCGCCAGGAACACCGTGAACAGAACGATCCACTTGCGGCGCCAGAGGATCTGGACGATTCCGGCTTCGGGGGCGTCAGGCTGGGGGGTCGGCGGCAACTGGAACTGTACGGGCATGGGCGCAGCCAGGACCTGAGCCTGGGGCCTGTAGCCGACGATCGCGTTGTGGTCCTGTCCGTACGTCATAATCTCCCTCAAGCCGCGCCGGGCGCCGCGACAGGCGGAGCACTGGGGTGCGGCTTCTTATCGGTCCATTGTCCGGGTCACAGAACACCCGGCACGGCCCAATTTCATCGGCTCCGCCGAAACCTGACATCAGCAAGGCAAACAAGGTTTGCCTGCAAAATGCGATCATAGGCAGTCAAAGAGCCTGCCGTGATGCATCATAGTGGCGCGTTTCTGGCCGGTTAACCTGCATTCCGTCGATTTGCCGTACCTGCCGGACGTGGGCCGACTTCCTCAAAAAAACCACACCGCCCCGCGTTGATGGGCGGGTGGATGAGGGTATCCAGCCTGTTGGGGGGAACGTCCCTGTCCCGACTCGGGCGACAAATCCCGTCTGTTACCGGTCAAACAACTCCTGAAATTCCACAGTCTTAGCTCAATCCGTTGACAACCCAAGCCAGCCACGCGGCCGTCCTGGGACTCGCATCCGTGCGGTTGTCTGCGGCGAACGAGATTTCTGACCCGACTGCGCCGGTCTTGACCGCACCGGGGTCCGCGGTCGTCCATGTCACCCACACCGGCGTGCCACATTCTTACCGCGCATCCTGCATGGCGTCGAGTCAAATCCGTGCAATTCGCCGGGCGGCCAAAGGTTCTCGGACGCCCGTTTGGTCGGGATCATCGTTACGACCGCTGCAGCCGATGCCGCCGCTATCAGCGGCGCGCTCCGTCCGTTAATCGGCTCACGCTTACGGGAAGTAAGCCTCATCTTTATCGGCTGTTCCGCCCTAACGGTCTCACCATTCGACCGCAGGCGAGTTATCCGGACGTTGCGGCTGCCGACGCGCCCCATCTCGGCCAATAAAATGGAGCACACCCTTCAGTCCTTCGCCGTTCGAGGGCCTACTGCTGAGCCCGCCTACCCCCCACCCCCGCGGTGCCTTTTGCCGCCAATCCGCCACCCAGCCGCGACAGGGTCCCCCCTTTCACTACAATGGCCACCGTGAGCACCCCACCCGTTCCCATCGAGACGACTGATCCGATCAATGCCCGCATCCTCGCCGTCTCCGAGGACCGCATCGAGGGGTTTGCCGAGGATCCGATCGGCCAGATCGCCGCCCTCAGCGGCGTCGAGGTGCCGGTCGTCATCGAACGCATCCGCGCCATGATGCGCGCGGGGACCATCCGCCGCGTCCGTCAGACGCTCATGGCCACCAACCTCGCCCAGGGGGCGCTGGTCGCGTGGCGCGTGCCGGAGTCGGAACTCTCCACCACCTTCGACTGGATGTTCGCCAATGACCCGTTCACGGGCCATGTCGTCATCCGCAGCACCGATGCCCAGATCGCCGGCGCCCGCTATCGACTTTGGACAACCGTCAAAGTCCCGCAGGGATTTGACATCGACAAGCACTGCCGCCTCCTGTGCCGCAAGACAGCAGCCGAGACCTACCGCCTGATGCCCGCGCGCAAGCTGTTTGTCCTGGGCGTCGGCCACGTCCGCCGCAAGGGCCTCGAACCCGGCAGCAAATCGGACGAGCCAGCCGAACCGCGCGATACCTCGCTGGTCGAACTGTCCGACCTCGACTGGCGCGTGCTCGTGCCGCTGAAGCGCGAACTGACGCCCGACGAGATCTCGCAGGACATCTGGTCAGCCCGAGCCGCCGAAGCCGGCGTCGACCGTGAGACGTTCCTCCGCGTCGCGCGATCGCTCAATGAACGCGGCGTCATCGGCCGTTTCAGCACGTTCCTCGAACATGTGAAGCCGACCGCCGCCGGCGAGCGCGTCACGCGCTTCAACGCCCTGTTCCACTGGGCTGTGCCCCCGGGGCAGGAGATTCGCGCCGGAAAGGAAGTCGGCCGCTTCCACGTGATGACGCACGCCTACTGGCGCGACTCCGGCCCGGAGTTCAACAACGTGAACATCATGGGCGTCGCTCACGGCACGGAGCGCGAGCACGTGCTGGCCCATAAGCAAGCCATCGACCGCCACCTTGCTGAGGTCGGCATCAATGTCACCTACACGAACGTCTTCTGGGGCGGCAGAAGCGAGATCAAACCATCGGAAATCTCCCCGCAGGCCTATCGTGCGTTCTGCGCCGCGATGGGGGTGGATGCGGAGGAGATGAGGGTAGGGTAGAAGGCGTCGAAGCGACGTGGCGGCGAAGGGGTGATGGCAGATTTCGGCCTCAGTCAGGAATCTGCGCATGTCACCTGCGCGTTGCTTGCGCCTTTGCCACTGTCGCGCATCGTCTGTTTCTGTGGAGCGCGTCGCGATACAGCAGTAATTTATGATGCCGATGGTGGGCGGATCGGCGACAGCGGGGACGCCGGGATGGATGGCACGGCAACCGGCAGTCGCGGCGGCGCTGCTGATGATCGCGGGCATTGTCCTGCATCGCTCGCTGCCCGCCCTGCCATGGGTGTGGGCTTCTGCCATCGCCCTCCTGCTGATCCTCGCTATCGCTTTTCGCCGCAAATCCATCCCCGCAACAGCCTGCCTCGCGGTCGCGCTTCTGATCTCAGGCATTGCGCTGGCGCAGCTTCGCGGATTTCGATATCCGCCGACCGACATCGCGCATCACGCCACAGACGAACCGCGGCTGGTGCAGGTCGAGATGCTCATCGAGTATCCACCGCGCATCCTTGCGCGCGAGTTTGACGCGCGGCGCACGCCGCCGCCGAAACAGGTCTTCACCGCCACCGTCACGCGCATCCATCACTGGGACGGCTGGCGGCCGGTGAAGGGATCGATGCTGGTGGCGCTGGATCAGCCGCATCCGCGCCTGGCGGTGCGCCAGCGGATCATCGCGACGGGTCTGCTTCAGCGGCCCAGCCCTGCGATGAATCCGGGGCAGTTCGACTGGGCGCGCTACTACCGCGATCAGCGGATCGCGGCGTCGCTGCAGATCCGATCGGCTGGCAATGTGCAGGTGGTCGCGTCGCCGCCGCAGACACTGCTGGACCGCCTCCGCCGCGGCGCGCGAGCGGCGTTGGCTGCGGGGTTTACACCGCAGCAGTCGCTGGATCACGCCCTGATGCGGGCCCTGCTGCTGGGCGACAGCGATCCGGAGCTGCGCGATGTGCAGGAGCAGTTTGCCCGCACGGGGACCAGCCATCACCTGGCGATCAGCGGATTGCACATCGCCGTGCTGGGCGGATTCGTGTTCGGCATCTGCCGGTTGTTGGCCCTTTCGCCGCGAAAGACGGCATGGATCGGGGGATCATTCGTTGCGATCTATGGCCTGGCGGCTCTGCCGTCGGCGCCGGTGGTGCGATCGGTGCTGCTGTGCCTGTTTATCGGGACGGGCCTGCTCAGCCGCCGATCGCTGAACCTGGTGCATCTGCTGGCGATCAGTGCCCTGCTGATGCTGATCTACCATCCGCTGGACCTGTACAGCGCGGGGTTTCAGCTCAGCTTCGGCACGGTGCTGGGCCTGATGGTGCTGACCCAGCCGACGGTCGAGTGGCTGGGCGGCGACGCGCAAGCGGGAATGGTGTTGCCGCCAGCGACGCGCCGCCAAGCCGCATGGTTGTGGATCCGCCAGCAGTCGAGACTGACCATCGCGGCAGCACTGGTCGCGTGGCTGGTATCTCTGCCGCTGGTGGCGTATCACTTCGAGCGTCTCAATCCCTGGGCGATGGTGGGAAGCATCGTGCTGGCGCCCGTGGTGTTTGTGGCGCTGATCCTGGGGCTGGTGAAGGTCGTGGCGACACTGCTGCTGCCCAGCGCCGCAGGCACATGGGCTGTCCTGTGCGCCTGGCCGATGACGCTGATGCGCTGGATGGTCGATGCCCTCGCGGCGCTGCCCGGCAGCGACGTGCCTTTCACCCAGCCGCCGGTGGCGATGCTGATGATCTACTATGTGCTGCTCGTGGCGATGATCGTGTGGGGGCGGCGGTGGGTTCGCGGATGGCAGCGCGGCCGGCTGATGCCGCTGGCGGCGGCGTGCCTGTTGATCGTATGCATCCCGATGCTGATGGGAGCGCGCGCCAGGCCCGTTGCAGGCAGCCTGCGCATGACCGTACTCGCCATCGGCGCGGGAAGCTGCAATGTCGTCGAGCTGCCGGACAAGCGTGTGATCCTGCTGGATGCGGGATCGCTTTCGCTGACCGATCCCGTCGGTCGGTGCATCGAGCCGTTCCTGCGTCATCGCGGCATCCGGCGGATCGACGCGATCTACCTGTCGCACTGCAACTACGATCACTTCTCGGCAGTCATCGACCTGCTGGATCGGTATGACGTGCGCGAGGTGTGGATCTCGCCGGAGTTTGTCGAGCACGCCGTCGGCAATCCGCCCGCGGAAAAACTGCTGGCGCGCCTTCAGGACCTGGATCTTCCCCCGCGGCTGATGCATGCCGGGCAGATGCACGAGCGGTCGGGCGCGCGGATCGAAGCCCTCTGGCCGCCGGCGGATGCGACGATCTCGTCGAGTAACGACGCTTCGATGGTGCTGCGCGTCCGCTATGCGGGGCGATCGATCCTCGTGCCCGGCGACATCCAGGCGACGGCGCAGCGGCGGCTGATGGACAGCGGCGCGGATTTGCGCAGCGATGTGCTGATCGCGCCGCACCACGGCAGCTTCGAGGCGCCGGCTGGCGCGTTTCTTGCGGCTGTCGCGCCGATGGCAGTAATCAGCTCGAACGATCGCACCCTGACGGTGCGGCAGAAGGACTATGCTCAGATCGTGCACGTGCCGCTGTTGCGCACGCATGAGCACGGTTCGGTGACGATCGAGCTTCAGCCCGACGGCACGGTTGTTCTCCAGCCGTTTCACGGCGCGCCGCTGACGTATCGACGATGACATTCAATTGCTCAAGGCCCACCGGGTGTTGAGTTCATCACGCAGTTGTCCACAATAGCTGGGGTAAATCTGTTGAATGCGCCTCACCCGTTTGGTGAAAGCTGCTGAACTCAATACGCTGCTGGACGTACCGGTAGGATTCATGGGAGAGAATGCTCAATACCGCATGATCGCCATTGACCTGGACGGTACGCTGCTGTGTCCCGACGGGACGGTGCGGCCAAGGGTGAAAGAGGCGATACACCGCGTGCTGAAGGCTGGGTATGTCGTCTGCTTCGCGACGGGCCGCAACTACACGGAAAGCCGCGAAGTGATCGAGGCGGTCGGTCATTTTGACCATGCCGTATTCGTCGGCGGCGCTGTGATCGTCGATACACGCCGCGGCGTGACGCTGCATCAGCAGAAGATGGAACCCGAGCTCGCTCGGGCGCTGTCAGCCGAAATGGAAGCGCTCGGCCATGCCGTCCTGGCGCTGCAGGATCCACAGGGCGCGGGCGCTGATTACTTCGTCACAGACGGCGTGCCGCTGGACGATTCGACGCATCGCTGGATGGCTGCCTACAAGGTTCGCCTCCAGCCGGTGCCGAGCCTTGCACGGCATGACCACGCTCATACGATTCGCGTGGGCATCGTCGGCCCGACCGGCAAGACAACCGAAGTGCGCAAGCGGATCGAAGAGCGCTTCGCCGAGCGGGTGGTGGTGCATTCGCTTCGCGTGCTGGACGACGTCGAAGTGCTCGAGTGCTTCGATCCGTCGGTCAACAAATGGGAAGGGATTATGCATGTGGCCCGGCGGCACGGGATTGCCCCGTCGCAGGTCGTGGCCATCGGAGACGACTTCAACGACCTGGCGATGATCCGCCAGGCTGGGCTGGGTGTCGCGATGGGCAACGCCCGCCCGGAGGTGAAGGCCCAGGCGGATCGCGTCATCGGCGCGAATCGCGATGAGGGCCTGGCGATATTCCTCGAAGAGCTGGCAGGACAGGGTCCTGTCGGCCCTTCGGGACGGCCCGGCGAGGTTGCGGCCTAGTCAGCACCCTACAGGAGCGGGGTGGGCCGTGGTCAGTCCGGGCAGGGTTTGGTGGATCGCCTCAAGCGCCACGCAAGAGGCATATTGGCGGCGTGAGCAGCCGCCACACAGTTCAGGGACGGTGCGAAAGGATTCGCAAGGCTCTAACGACCGGCCGGCACGACGCTGGCCGGTCGTTTTGCCGTCCCTGCCGGTTGGCCTGGTTTCCGCAAGTATTTGGGGTGACGGGGTTTATGCTTCTCGCGGCGCCGGGGGTTGCGTCCGGCCGGCCAGGCGATACAATGCCCGGCTCGATTAAGGTCAGCAATCCACCAGGAAACCATCGATGGCACGCGAAGAGAAAAACGACAAGTTCCAGTCCTTTGCCCGTCCGAAGGCCGCCAAGTTCACGCGGACCAGCAAGTCGGGCGTCGAGTACGTCGACTACAAGGACACCGAGTCGCTGCGGAAGATGCTGAGCGGCAACGGCAAGATCAACTCCCGCAAGCGCACCGGCGCCACGGCGATGGAGCAGCGCATGCTCGCCAAGGCCATCAAGCGTGCCCGCTACATGGCCCTGCTCCCCTACGTCAGCTCGGCGATGTAAATCGCCCCGGGACGACGCCTTACCAGAATTCAACGCACACCCGATCGGTCACCGGTCGGGTGTTGTTGTTTGGTGCATGATGCATGGTGCATGAGCTGGAACAACCGGTCCGCTAAAGCGGCCCCTGCGGTTTGATGCAGGATGAATGACGCATGAAGCTAAGTGTCATGCACCATGCATCGTGCTGCCCGTCCTCCGCGTTTCCGTGGTTTAGATCACTCGCCGATGACTTTGATCAGCACGCGTTTGGGCCGGCGGCCGTCGAACTCGCCGTAGAAAATCTGCTCCCACGGGCCGAAGTCGAGCCGGCCTTTGGTGATCGCGACGACCACCTCGCGGCCCATGATCTGCCGCTTCATGTGAGCGTCAGCGTTGTCCTCACCCGTGCGGTTGTGGGCATATCGCTGGGGTGAGGGGTCGAACGGCGCCAACTCCTCCAGCCATTTCCTGTAGTCCTCGTGCAGACCCGGCTCGTTGTCATTGATGAACACCGAGGCCGTGATGTGCATCGCGTTGCACAGGACCAGGCCCTCCTTCACGCCGCTGCGACGAACGACGTCTTCGACCTGCGGGGTGATGTTCACGAACCCCACGCGCGAGGGAATGTTGAACGTCAGGTATTCGGTCAGCGATTTCATGGCTGGGATCGTCAGCCGATGGCGGAGGAACGTCAAGATTTCGGTTCAAGCCCCGCGCCGTCAGCGTCCGATAACGCAATACAGTAGCCGCCCATGGACGGACGGCTCGGACGTTCAGGATGAACCACAAGGAGCATAAGTCATGAAATACACGCTGCCTCTGATCGCGCTGGTCGCCATGGCGGCCCTCGTCGGCTGCAAGAACAACAAGAAGAGCCCGCAGACCAACCCCGCTGTCACGGACATCACCCCGGTCGCCTCGTCGCCATCGTACACCGCGCCGGTTTACACGCCCGCCGAGACGTACACGCCCAGCTACACCCCCGCGCCGGCCCCTGTCGCCCCGACGGTTGCGGCTTCCGGGACCACCTACACGATCCGCAAGGGCGACACGCTCTACAGCATCGCCCGCACTCACTACGGCAACGGCAAGGATTGGCAGCGGATCGCCAGCGCCAACCCCGGCCTCGATCCGACCAAGCTGCGCGTCGGTCAGTCGATCGTGATCCCCTGAAGACACCCCTCCATTCCGCACCAGCAGCCAACCGGCGACGACGCCCGTCGCCGGTTGGTTTTTTCTGTGTGCCCTATCCTGACTGCGACGCGTCAAGACACACGCCGGGCGAGCCATCCTGCAGGGGTGCCGCGCTTCACTAGGCAAGGGCCTCGGGCCGATACGACATGCCCAGGCTCAGGATCCGCTGAAGCAGCGTCTCGTAGTCCAAACCCGCGACTTCGGCGCTTTCGGCGAAGTCTTCGCCGTAGCCGATCTGCGGATTGGGATTGGCTTCCAGCAGATACATCTCACCGGCTTCGGTAAGGCGGAAGTCGAGCCGCGCGTATCCCGTCAGGCTGAGCGTGCGGTAGATGCGCTTGGCCAGGTGTGGGATGTTCTCCTCAACATCCGGCGGCAGGTCGCGCGCCTTCTGCGTGGTGATCCCCCACCGCTTCTGGAAGTTGGGATCGAACTTGGCTTTGTCGGTGGCGATCAGCGCCACGCCGGCTGGCGGATGCTGGAAGATCATCTCCCAGGCTGGGAATGTCATTAGCCGCTGGTTGCCCAGCACGCCGACATAGATCTCGCGCCCTTCGATGAACTGTTCGGCGATGGCTGCCGTTCCCAGCGCATCGTGGATGTACTGCACGCGCTCGCGCAGGTGATGATCGTTCCACACGACCGACGACTGCGAAATCCCGACCGATCCTTCGACGTTGACGCTCTTGACCAGCAGCGGAAACTCCAGCCGCTTCGGCCGGGCGAAGCGCCCGTTTCGCGGAAACACGTGAAACGCCGGAACGCGAATGCGGTGATACGCGAGGATCTTCTTCGACAGCGCCTTGTCGCGCGCCAGCATCAGCCCGCGCGGATTGCAGCCGGTGTACCGCTGATCGATCAGCTCCAGGTAGCTGACCATGTGCTGATCGAACACATGGTAATCCCGGAAGCCCTCCAGCAGGTTGAAGCAAATGTGCGGCTTGAACTCGTCGATGGCTTTGCGGATCGGCGCAAGATCGTCGGTCAGCCCCAGAGGCAGGACCTCATGGCCGATGTTCGACAACGTGGCGTAAACGTCGTATTCGGTTTTCCAGGGCGCCTCAAGCTGCTGCTCTTCCGGAAGATCCGCGATGTCCTCGGGGGGCATGAACTCCGCATCGATCAGCATCAGCACGCGCAGCCGCCCTTTTGATCTTGGCGTGCGTCGTCTGCTCATAGCGCGACCCTGTGATTTCCGGCATGCAAGTAATTCATGGTCTGTACAGTCACCAGCGCGACCGCGTCCACATACGTCCTCTTGGGCGATCGCACCAGGCGCAGCCGAAGCTCCTGGCAGCGATCAATGATGTCCACGAGCACCTGCTCGATGATGTACTGATACTCGCCCGTCCATCGGGAAACGATCTTCCGCAGGTCGGGCTTGATCTTGCGCAGGAAACTGGCTGCCGTCGGATTGCGGCGGAACTTGGGGTCGTCGCTGAACAGGCGGCGCAGATCCGCGTCGTAAAATTCCGGCCAATCTTCGTTGAGATAGTGCAGCCGCTTCTTGCGGTAATGCTCGCGCAGCGTCGTCGTCAGTTCGCGCAGCGGTTCCACATGCGCCCGCGAGCAGACCAGCGGCTTCTTGCCGGCGATCTCGTGCATGAGCTGATCGACGTATTCGAGCTTTTTCATCGCACCCCAGCCGGCGTACTGCTGGCGCCAGCGTGAGCCGGGCTTCAGCCAGACGGCGAACGTCTCGGCGAAGTCCTCGGCTGGGTGCGCCTGGGCATACCACATGTCCAGGTGCGTCACGTAGCTCTTGCTGAACGGCTTGGGCTTGTACGAGTCGGGATACGGAATCGAGTACGGCCCGAAGATCTCGCGCCAGCGCTTGCGGCGGTGCAGGCGATAGGCCGTGTCGATCGTGTGACCGGTCTCATGGCGCAGGATGCGCATGCATGAAGCTTCCGAGCCGCCTTCCACCTCCAGCATCTGGGCCTTTTCCAGCTCGCGCAGGCGCGGATGCGCCAGGTAGAACGGGATCGCGATCCCCGGAATGCCGTCGGGGCTGAACCATTCGTTGCTCAGCCAGAAATGCGGGCGAAAGACGATCCCGCGCCGATCCAGCTCGCTGTAAAGCCGGGCGATGTACTGCTCCAGCTCGGTGTTCTCGATCGTGAGGTTCAGGTCGCGGAAGCGCAGATCCAGCAGCTTGTCGTCCGGCAGATTGGCCCACCAGAAGCGCGAACGCCGTCGGGGCGAGGTCGCGGTGGCGCGGCTTCGCGGGCTGCGCGCGGAGGTTTTGCGGGATCGACGGGCCACGGAGGCAAATCTATCTGTCGGCTGGGGGGATGACAACGGGAACCCGGGACAGCCGGTCGCCCGCGGAAGAGAAGGCGCAGGCGAGGCAGGGAAGCATCTGACGGCAGGTGCCGGTCACAAAATTCCTGTGAAGTTGCGCCGATCTGCGCAGAATCGCGCGAGGCCTGCGGATAGGTAGACGGACATCCGCCGACGCCGGCCGGCTGCGGAAGTCGCCGCCCCGGCAACTTCCCGCAAATCCACTTGGCCGTGCGCGCGGTCCCGGCGTTGGCGGCCTGACTGGCCCTCTGTTTCGGAGTTCATCATGTCGTCCTATCTCGGCACTTGCGTGGCAGTGATCGTGGCAGCGTTGCTCATGCCCGTGTCATCGATCCTCGGGCAAAATCGAACGGGCGGCGCAGGATTGGCGATCCGGCCGCTGCCGGACGTAACTCCAGGTCTCCTGACGAGGCGGCGACGAAGCACCGGATCGACGTGAAGCCGACTGCCTCGGCCGCCTCGTCCAACTGGCCACCCCGCGCCGTACCGCGTAGACTTGCGTTGATGCGCAAGGAAGCCAGGTACAACCTGATCTTCATCGTCGCCCTGCTGGCCCTGGCGATTCCGGGCGTGACGATGCTGGTGCGGAAGAAGATCCAGGAGGAAGGCGACATGCGCGGGGGGATGTCGGCGCCGGTGCCGACCTCCGCTGTCTATGCCGATCCCCTGCCCAAGGGCAGCAATATCCGCAGCCTGATCGTGCCGCCGCAGACGCACGCCTGGGCATGGGGGCTGGCTGGACGCGTACCGGCGGATGACGAAGTGTTCATCAGCCGCGAGCGGTCGTTCGAGGTGATCGACCTTCGCCCGGCTGATGATGGAACATCGGTCGTCCTCCTCCTGTGGGATGCGCGCCTCATGCCCGAGGGCAGCCGGCTGACAGCGACCATCGAGCAGGACGGCCAGCCGAGCGAGGTGAAGGTCGTCTCCGTCGAGCCGGTGCAACTGCCGAAGGAAATCCGCAGCGAGCTTCAGCGAAGCGGATATCTGCTCGCCCCGGAAACGATCCATCGGGCTGAGCTGCGCCTGCCGCCGGGCGCGACCGGTCGCCTGACCGTGGCTGGCACGAGCGGCAATCGCCGCCACGCCGACACGATCGACCTGGAGACGATCCAGTTTGAACGCGCGCCGCGGTGACGCGGCGAGCGCCAAGATCAAACTCAGGTGGCACGGGCAACTTCGCCCAGTTTTGCGCGATCGCTGGATGGGTTGTCGCATCATGCCAAAGGCGCCTATGCGGCGGAGGATTCGCAAGCAACTGTGGCGACTGGGCTTATGCCAGTCCGGCCAGTGCCACAAGGATGTCGATCCCCCCGCCGGCGCGTCTTGAACCGCTGACGGGTCGGGCGGATAATCCTCGATTTCACGCCGGACGCGGCTGTGTCTGGCGATTTTTCCCCGGAAAGCAGGTTCGATGCCCAAGACGTTCTACATCACCACGCCGATCTACTATCCCAATGCCGAGCCGCATCTGGGCCACGTCTATACGACGATCTGCGCCGACACCGTGGCTCGGTATCACCGCCTCAGCGGTGAGGACACCTTCTTCCTCACCGGCACGGACGAGCACGGGATCAAGATGGTCAAGACGGCCCAGGAACAGGGCGTCACCCCAGAAGCGCTGGCGGATCGCAATGCGGCGGTCTTCCAGGCCCTCTGGCCGGAATTCCAGATCAGCCACGACGACTTCATCCGCACGACGCAGGCCCGCCACAAAGCCGGCGTGCAGGCGATCGTCGACAAGCTCGTCGCCCAGGGCGACATCTACCTCGGCAGCTACGAAGGCTGGTATGACGAGGGCCAGGAAGAGTTCGTCCCCGAGAACGAAGCCCGCGCCAATGACTACAAGTCGCCAATCTCCGGCCGGCCGCTGACACGCTACAAGGAGCCCAGCTACTTCTTCCGCCTCAAGAAGTACATTCCCCAGGTGCTGCAGCACATCGAGGCCAACCCGACATTCATCCAGCCGGACGCGCGCCGCAACGAAGTCATCAGCAAGCTCAAAGCCGGCGTCGAGGATCTGTCGATCAGCCGCCAGACGCTCAAGTGGGGCATCCCCATGCCCAACGATCCGCAGCACGTCATCTACGTCTGGATCGACGCGCTGAGCAACTACATCACCGCCCTCGGCTACGGCCAGGCTGATGATGCAAAGTATCGCACCTACTGGCCAGCCGATGTCCACCTGATCGGCAAGGAGATCCTGTGGTTCCACACGGTCTACTGGCCGGCGATGCTGATCGCGCTGGGCGAGCCGCTGCCCAAACAGGTCTTCGCCCATGGCTGGTGGACGGCTGAGGGTAAGAAAATGAGCAAGAGCCTCGGCAATTTCATCGATCTGCCGAAGCTGCGGAGCGTCATCGACACCTACAGCCTCGACGCGCTGCGCTACTACCTGCTGAGCGCAGCGCCCTTCGGCAATGACCTGAACTGGACCGAGACCGACTTCAACAAGGCGTTCAACGACCTGGCCAACGTCGTCGGCAACTGCCTCAATCGCGTGATCAAGATGATCGGGCGGTATCGCGGCGGCGTGCTGCCCAAGGCGGCGCCGACGGAGAAGATCGATCTCGACCTCGAAGCCCGCGCCGCGGCGCTGGTCGGGCAGGTCAACGAAGCCTACCAGAAGCTGGCGCTGCAGCAGGCGGCGACGCTGCCGATCGAGCTGGCGCGCGCAACCAACGGCTACATCGATGCGACCGAGCCGTTCAAGCTGGCCAAGGATCCCCAGCAGGCTGAGCGCCTCGACACGGTGCTGCATCTGGCCTGTCAGTGCATCTACCAGGTGCTGGTGGCACTGTTGCCGGTGATCCCGCAGAAGGCAGCCGACGGCCTGGCCCAGCTCAACGTGAACGTCAACGGCCGCACGCTGGCGGACCTGTTCGCCTCGCCGCTGCAGCCCGGGCACAAGCTGGGCGAAGGCTCGCCCCTGTTCCCGCGCGTGGACCAGAAGCGGTGATCGCCGGTTTGGGCGAGAATCGCGCTGCCGAGACCGCCGCAGCATCGTGCATAGCCGCACTCCCGGCGGCTGGATTTCGGTTTCAAACGGCCTGCCCCGTTGTGGAATGGCCTATGATTGAGCAGCCGCGGCGGTTTGTGGCTGCGCCCGTCGGAAAAGGTTTGCCCCGGACCGTGCAGCGCTTGCATAATGCACGCCTCGACCCGTTTGCATCAAAGGAAGTATCACCATGACCATCGAGACCAAGGGTGGCCGTATCGTTCAGAACGCCGAGGATGACAAGGACACCTCGACCCCTCAGCCGCAGATCCATGTCGAGGAACGCCGACTCACCCTGCATGACTTCCTCAAGACCTGCACCAAGATCGGTGGCTCGGATGTGCATCTGCAAGCCGATTCGGTCCCGATGATCCGCGTCGACGGGCGTGCCCGCTTCCTGGATTGCCCCCCCACTCCCAACGAGCTGATGAAGGAGTACGTCGACCAGATCATCGCCGCTCAGGGCGAGCCTGAGGAAAAGCGGCATATCCTCGACCACAAGGGCGCCGTCGACGTCGCCTACTCCATGGGCCCCGGCCAGCCGCGCTTCCGTACCAACATCTTCCACAGCCGCGAGAAGTACGCCATCGTCATGCGGCGGATCGTCACCAAGATCCCCAACTTCGATGAGCTGAACCTCCCGCCGCAGGTCGAATCGCTGGCTGATCATCACCGCGGCATCATCATCGTCTCGGGTACGACTGGTTCTGGTAAGAGCACGACACTGGCCGCCATTATCGGCAAGATCAACCGCACGCGTTCCGAGCGAATCATCACCATCGAAGACCCGGTCGAGTACCAGCACGAGAACATCAAGTCGCTGGTCAGCCAGGTCGAAGTCGGCACCGACGTGGAGAGCTACGAGTACGGCCTGCGCGCCATGATGCGTCAGGACCCGGACACGATCCTCATCGGTGAGATCCGCGATTCCTTCTCACTGTCGACCGCGCTGCGTGCAGCCGATACCGGCCACCTGGTCTTCACGACCGTTCACGCCACCAACGCGCCGATGACCATCGAACGTATGGTGTCGCTGTTCGACCCGGCGCAGAAAGAACTTCAGCAGACGCAGCTCGGCTTGAACTTGGTGGCGGTGCTCTGTCAGCGTCTGGCCAAGCGCCGCGACGGCAAGGGCCGCGTGCCGGTTGTCGAGATCATGATGGCCACCCCGCTGGTGCGCAAGTATATCCTCGACGGCGAGTTCGAAAAGCTCAAAGGCGCCGTCGGCAACCGCGAATCGGGCAGCCAGAGCTTCGACCAGCACCTCACAGAGCTGTTCCAGAAGCAGGTCATCGACGTCAACGAAGCCAAGCGCCTGGCCAGCAACGTCGACGCCCTCAACCTTGCCCTCCGCGGCATCAGCAACAGCGACACGCGCTTGCGTTAACCCCCGGCGCCCCGGCGCGCAAGGACATCCAGACGTCCGCTCTCGTGGCACGGACGTCCCGACCGTGCAGCCCAGAACCGCACCGAGAATCACACCGCCTGACTTCGGCGCGTGATCAGCGGGCTGCATACGCAGGGTTACCACGGTGGTGATAGCCTTCTGCAGGCGTCTGTGCGGGTGATGGGGGAACCTGCCGCCGCCCGCCGCCTGCTAACCCTCCCTCAAGCCACCCGACGCATGGTTAGCGGCAGCCCATCCCTTTTGCACCTTGCCGTTCGGCGCCGGGGGTGCGAGACTGGCAGGACTACCCGGGAGTGCCCATGTCCATGGTTTGTGCCTGCGCGTCGGAAAACGGCTGTTGTGTCCGCGTCGAGGGCCGAGGGACGATGCAACATAGCCAGGCTGCCCATGCCTTTGCCGTCCATGCGCTTGAGTCCGGTACCAGGCGGATCATCTTCGACCTCAGCCATTGCGACTACATGGACAGCACGTTCCTCGGCTGCCTGATTGACCTGCATCAGCAGTTCACCGGCTCGGTTGTGTTAGCCGCCTCGCGCCAGCAGGTCGACAAACTGCTGGGCGTGACGCATCTGGACCGCATTCTCAAGATCATCCCGGCTCCGCCGGCGTGCTATGGCGAGCCGATCCCCCTGCCGGGCGAGCGTATCCAGCCCGATGACCTCGCCCGCCACGTCGCCACCTGCCACCGCCGCCTGGCTGAGATCGAAAGCCCCCTCCAACCCGTCTTCGCCCGCATCGCCGATCAACTCGAGCGGGAACAATCCTGACGCGCAAACCCAGAACCGACGGCGTCACCAAGCGCGCCGGCCCCGCATCAGACCCAGCCCGCCAATGGCCAGCAACAACAGCCCAGCCGGTTCGGGAATGAGCAGACCCGCATCGCGCAGGAACCCGGCTTGGCCCCTTCCACCGGATTGACCTGGTCTCGCCGGACATCGAGGTTGATCATCTGTCGGGAGAGCTTAGATGGGACGTAGCTATTTTGCTTCAAAAGGGAACGCAGCGCTTAGCGTGGCCGACGAACAGAGCTACGACTGATTGCGCGTCCCTCGAGCCAAAGGAACTTGTCCAGATCCTTACGCGAGAAGACCTGGAGTCCGAAGTGATCTACCAATGCGTCGACAATCTGAATGAACCTCGAATACGTTCGGAGTTCTACCCGCTTGAATGTTGCAAAGGCAAACTCTCGTTGGTACACCCACAACAGCTTATCGACAAAGCTGTCGTATATCTGGTAGCACTCAGGGCGGTGCCAGCTACAGTATTTGCTCGCGAACGACAATACCTGACGCGTACGTCGACCAATGGCCACGTTGGCGATGTCATCGACAAGACTCTGGTCCCCGTTGGTCAAACGACCATCGATATTCAGCTCAACAATGTGCCGCGCGACATCATAGACCCCGTAGATGTTGGTGCTGTAAAGCGTATTGAGAGTAACGACCTTTGTGAGAACCTCTTCGATCAGTCGATTCGTTGGCCATTGGCTAAACACAAGTCCGACCGCTCGATCAGCGTCGCTATAGCGAGGTGTAGCGTCGAAATCAGGCAGACGACTCAGAATGTAGTCGGGCGTGGGCTCGTTGATCATAACCGTCATTGTGCTCGTTTACGGCCTCAGCGTGAATTGACCC
>CALEKX010000125.1 GCA_937904525.1 uncultured Phycisphaerales bacterium | reverse complement strand
CCTCCCTCCTCCCTCCGTCGCTTCGTCGCTCCGTCGCTTCGTCGCTTTCATTAAGATACCTCAACCCCCTCGACAAACAGCTCAGCATCCCCAGCGCCAGGACGTCGATCTTCAGGATCCCGATCGCATCGATGTCATCCTTGTCCCACTCGATGACCGTGCGGTCTTCCATGGCAGCGTTTTCGATGGGGACCATCTCGCACAATGGCGTGCGCGTCATCACCATGCCGCCGGTGTGCTGCGACAGATGACGCGGGAAGCCCAGCAACTGCTGCGTCAGCGTCACCAGTTGCTGAACGCACAGATCCTCCGGATCCACGCCCGCCTCGCGCAACTGCTGCTCGCTCAGCGAGCCGCGATGCCACCAGTCCAGCTTCCCGGCAAGCTGCTCGACCATGTCCTGGCTCAGCCCCAACGCCTTGCCCACATCGCGCACAGCCGACCGGCCGCGATAGGTGATGACCGTCGCCGTCATCCCAGCCCGATCGCGGCCGTACTTCTCGTAGATGTACTGGATCACCTCCTCGCGACGCTCGTGCTCGAAGTCGATGTCGATGTCCGGCGGCTCGTTCCGCGCAGCCGACACGAATCGCTCGAACAGCACGTCGATCTTGTCCGGATCGACGCTCGTCACGCCGATGCAATAGCACACCGCCGAGTTCGCGGCTGACCCTCGACCCTGGCACAAAATCCCCCGCGAGCGCGCAAAACGCACCAGGTCGTAGACCGTCAGGAAATACGCCTCGATCTTCAGCTCCTCGATCAGCTTCAGTTCATGCTCGATCAACCCCGCCACCTTCGGCGGCACGCCCTGGGGGTATCGCTCCGTTGCCCCGCGATACGCCAGCTCGCGAAGGTACTGAATGGGCGTCATCCCCTGGGGCACGACCTCATGCGGATACTCGTAGCGCAGCTCATCCAGGCTGAACGTGCATCGCCGGGCGATCTCCAAGCCGCGCTCGATGGCTTGCGGGTAATCGGCAAACAGCCGGCGCATCTGCGCAGGCGACTTCAGATACCGCTCGGCATTGCCGAACAGGCGATAGCCGGCTTCGTGGATCGAGCAGCCGTGGCGGATGCACGTCAGCACATCCTGCAGCGGCCGCCGCTCGGGCACGTGGTAATGCACGCCATTGGTCGCCAGCAGCGGCACGCGCGTTTGCCGCGACAGGTCGGCTAGATGCGCAACCCGGCGCGCATCGTCCGGCCCATACACAAACGCCGCCACCAGCGAGAGGCGATCGCGCATCACCTCGCGCAGCGTGTGCAGCAACTGCTCATCCGACAGCCAGGAGGAGCGATCAACCGGCTCGTCGCTGTGCCGCGTCTCCAGATCCACGGCGGCCAGCAATCCCTCCTGATGCTCGAGAAAATCCTCCAGCCGCAGATGGCATTGCCCCTTGGGCGCGCGCCGCCGCCCCAGTGTCAGTAGACGACACAACCGCCCATACGCGGCCCGATCCGTCGGCCAGACCAGCAGATCCGGCGCATCTTCCAACACCAGCCGCGCCCCCACCACCAACTGCGGCGCCCAGCCGGTCGCGGCGATCTGCCGAACCGCGTCGTGCATCCGCACTACGCCCGCCAGCGAGTTCACATCCGTCACGCCGATCGCCCGATACCCCAGCCGCGCGGCTTGCAGCACCAGCTCATCGGCGTGCGACGCACCCCGCAAAAACGAGAAGTTCGTCGTCACATCCAGCTCCGCATACGCCACCGCATCAGGCGCAAAGCGCTCCTCCTCCGGCGGCTGGGGCGCGGGGCGAAGCTTGGGATTGGCGATCTCAGGCATGGCCTTTTCTGCTCATCAAGGGAACATCAGTGAATGGCGGTTCACGCGAACACGCCATGCAGGAACCACCGCCGGCTGGCGCGAACGCGGAAAAGCCAGTAGCGTCGGCCGGCGTCGTCTTCGACATGGAAGTAATCGCGCGTATGCCCATGGCCGCGCCACCACTCGCCGGCGATGCGCTCCGGGCCGACGGCATGGCGAAGGCGGTGCACATCCCGCCCGCGACGGAACAGCACCGGCTGGCCTTCGTCGTCTTCCGACGGGCTGACCATCACCTGCACCTCGCACGGATGCGGCAGGAGGTACAGCGGCCGGCATCTGGCGCGCAGCGGCGATGGCGCCTGTGCCCTGGACCGCCGTCGTGGACGCAGATCGATCTGCGATCGCGCCTGCCACGCCCGCTCCGGCAGGTACGACTCGATCAGCTCCGCCTGCACCACCGCCTGCTCGCCGAGCTTCAGGCGCAGCCGCTCGATCAGGGCAGCCAGCTCGCTTTCGCCCGCATACTGCTCGTGTTCCAGCAGCGGCACCTGCTCATCGACCAGCGGCTCGCTGACGACCACATGCAGGCGGATGGCGACAAAGCCATCCTCCGTCTCCAGGTTCTCCAGCGCGCAGCGCAGCAGGTTGAACAGGTTGACCGGATCGCGCGACGGCCGCGTGAGGCGGATCGTCTGCCGCTGCACCTGCGCATAGGCGGCGAAGAACTCCACATCGATCACGCGCGCCCCGCGCCCCAGCGACGCCAGTTGCGTGACGATCCGTCCGATCAGCTCCTTGAACGCCAGCCAGATCGCCTCCAGCGAATCGACGGCGCCGTCAAAATCGATCCGCGCCTCGATCACCGGCAGATATCGCAGCGGCACCAGCGGCTCGGCGATGCGGCCGAGCATCTGGTCGATCCGCAACAGCAGCAGCGGCCCGAAACGCGCCGGCAGCGACTGGCGCGGCAGGTCCATCACCTGCCCCACCGTCCGCAAGCCCAGGTGATGCAGCTTCGCCAGCGTCGGCTCGTCCAGGCGAAGGGCATACACAGGCAAAGCGCGCAGGCGGTCTGTGATGTCGCGCGATGTCGACATCGATGGCCGATCCGTCCGCTCGAACGTCAGCCCCCAGGCTGCCCCGGGCGTGTCCGCCAGTGCAACGCGCGCGCTGATCCCCAGCCGCCGCAGCGCATCGGCCACCAGATGGACCAGATTCTCCAGACCATCGAACAGCCGCTCACAGCCGGTGACGTCGAGAAACACGGCTGGGTCCGTCTCCTCCGCCGGCACGATCGACACCACCGGGCTGAAGCGCATCATCCATCGCCCCAGCGCCTCCAGCGCTGCGGCGTCGCGATGCGGTTCATAGGGCGCATGCTGCACGCGCGCATCCAGCGCGCGGGCCTGCGCCAGCGTCATGCCCGGGCGCATGCCGGAATGGCGTGCCTCGGCCGACACAGCCATCACGATCTGCCGCGACGCCACCGTCCGCACGAGCACCAGCGGCGGGGATTCGCCCGATGCTTCACGCCCCGACGCGCCGCGCCGCCGCTGCCGGCGCCGCACCCGCTCGATCGGCCAGGCCGTCAGTCGCACGCATAAGATCTGTTTCACGGTCCCACTCCAGAAAGACGGTTTGTCCAACACGTCCTCCATGACCATGAATAAGCTGCACCGACCACCGCTGGGTCGTGCGACTGCCTTCGCAGGGCCGGACCAGCCAGCGCGTGGCTGCGGCGTAGATAGCGGCATGGCGATTGGCGTAGCGTAGGAAGATCCCCACGCCGCCGCCGGTTTCGGCTGCCAGTTGAAACCGCCGCGCCTCGACGCGACTGATCTGATCCAGCGCCGCTACCGTCACCCCGACGCCCGGGCATCGCAGCGACTCAGCCACCGCCCAGATCAGCTCAGTCCGATCGCGCGGACGCAGCAGAAAGACCCGATCCAAGTCAAACCCCATCCCCGCCAGGGCTGGCGGATAGAGCGTCTGGTCGGGATCGCACCAGACCAGCGCAGGCGGGTTCTGTGGCGGCGGCTGGGGAAATGGATCGCCGGGAGCGCGCCGCGGTTGGACAATGCTCATTGCAAAGATGGCAGCTGCCACCATTGCTCTGCCGTCGGCGGGGTCGGTGAGCAGCTCATGCACGGCTGAGCGTTGCAGCCGCCCGCCGGGGGCGAGGGCATCCAGGGCGGACAGGCCCGTGACATACCCCCGCTGCGGCTGGGCTGTCTCCCGCCGCCGGCGGATTTGAAGTTGTCCATCGTGAACGGAAATAAGTTGCATGTCTCCTTCTCCTGCGACCGCCATTGGGTCATCCCGACAAGGCTGTGAGGTGGCACGGGCCAGAAGGTCATCCTGAGCGAAGCGAAGGATGACGATTTCGGGCAACTGTCGTACACGTTGATGCCTCGTGCTTTCCGCGGGGAAAATCACGGGCTGGGTAGCCCGCGCCACGCCGGAAATCTCGCCAGCCCTCAGTTCTGCATTTGTTAGGCTAGGAAATAGTTCGGACGCCAGCAACGGGGGACATGACAGTTTGATTTACCCCCCGTTAAACACGCCTGAGGCCGCACGCCCATAACCCGCGGCTGGCGCGGGTGGCAACCGCCTGAGAGCAAAAGGGTTATGGCAGGTGCAATCGCGGCGCCGCTGAGCGAAGGTCAAAATCCCCAATCCCACCGGGGCTTTCCGCCGCGTATTATCAGCCTGAGGTCAGATCACTCATGTCGCCTGCCTCATCAGACGATGCCAGACTCATGCGGTCTTCGACCGCCGACGGGGCTGGTCCGTCTGCCAGCAACCCACCAGACGTAACACCGCCGCCCCAGCGGCAACGACGATCCATGACCGCTTTTGTCGAATCCTGCGTCGAGACTACCACCAGCTCTGCCCGGCAGGCGGCTCGTGCCGCACGCGGCAAGCCCCGCGGCCGCCAGTTGCTGCGCCTCATGGCAGGAAAGAAAAACATCCTCATCACCACCCATCGCCACCCCGACCCCGACGCCCTCGCCTCCTGCCTGGCGATGCGCGAACTATTCGTCAGTCAGCTTGCCGACACACACGCCACCATCGCCATCCAGGGCGCCGTCGGCAGAGGCATCAACAGCGTCTTCGCCCAGCATGGCGACGACGCCATCGGCAAGTGGAACGACATCGATCCCCAGCAGTTTGACGCCGTCGTCCTGCTGGACACCCAGCCGAACTTCACCAACTCCCCCCTGCCGCCAGGCATCGCTCCGACAGTCGTCATCGATCACCACCGTTCGGTCGGCCGGCGCCCCAAATGCCCCTTCTGCGATATTCGCAAGGACGTCGGCGCCACCGCGTCGATCATCTTCAGCTATTTCATGGAGCTGGAAGTGCCGATCTCGCGCGACCTGGGCGCGATGCTCCTGTTCGCGATCGAGTCGGACCTGGCTGGCGCTGCGGGCACACCGGGCGAGCTGGACAACATCGCGCTGTCCAGCCTGACACTCATCGCCGATCCGCGCAAGCTCTATCGCATGCGCTACGTTGCGCTGCCGCAGAGCTACTACATCGCCTATGCCGAGGCGCTCAACAACGCCCTCTACTACGACAATGCCCTGATCACCCACCTGGATCACATCGATTCGCCGGAGAAACCCGCGATCATCGCGGATTTCCTGCTGCGATTTGATCAGGTGCAGTGGGCGATGGTCACGGCCCGCACGCCGGAGAACCGGATGGTGCTGTCGCTGCGAACCAACAACACGCGTCTGAGCGCAGCCGATGTGATGCGCCGGCTTGTGCGCAATTTAGGCGAAGGCGGCGGCCATCGCAGCAAGGCCGGCGGCACGCTCCCACTGGACAGCGGCTCGGAGGCAGAACTTCAGCGACTGCGCGACACCCTCAAGCGCCGATTCCTGCGCATCCTCGGGATCAAGGCTGCCAAACCGCAGCGGCTGGTGCCGAAGGGGTGAATCCGTTCAGAAACCACGGATAAACACAGATGAACACGGGTGGGCTCTGTGGGGGCGGCGCCTGCAGTGCTTGGGAGTAGGCAGTAGGCAGTGGGCAGTTCGGAAGCTCCAAGAGCCAACTTCTAAGATCCAAGGAAGCTCCAAATTCAAAAGAAGAAAGCTCCAAGATCCCCCCAGCGCGCTCACCGCGCGCGGAACGCAGGCGATCTGCCATGCGGCTGCTTTGAACCTTTGTTCCTTGAGATTTGGACCTTCCCTGGTTCTTAATGATTGGAACTTGGACCTTCACCCCCTTCCCCCTTCGCGTCATCGCGGTCGCCGTTCTTACTGCGGTGTGAACGATCAATCCAACGGCAGCGGTCCCTGATCCTGCGGCTTGGGCTGTTGACCTGGCTGCTGCTCGGGGGCGGGGGCTTGGGGCGTGGGGCGGAAATCTTCGTCTTTGATCTCCCAGACGACGCGTTCCTCGTCATCGTCGCGGCGACGCTGGCCAGCCGGCGGACGCGGCTGATCGGATCGAGGGATGATGATCTCCTTTTCCTCCTCGCCCCGCCGGATGACCTCGATGGCTCGCCCCATGTCAGCCAGCAGTTCGCGCGACGTGATGCCGCCGGCACTGAGGAACAGCAGCAGGATGGCTGCGATCTGAAGCAGGCCCGCCATCGCATAGGCGAACGTCTTGAACCCGTCGGACCCGATCATCGCCGCCAGGCTGTCGAGTAGCAGAACCACCAAAACCGCCGCCAGGGCTGCATAGAACTGAGGCCGGTTTCGCACCAGGTGCGGCCAGATCACGCAGACAAAGATGAACGCTACGATCGCTGTGGTAACACCTTGCATTCGTTCGATTCTACACGGGGGAGGCGGATGCGCCATCCGCTGGGGAGGGATTGAGAGACGAAGAGACGAAGAGACGGAGTGCGCGGCGCGGGCTGCGTGCTTCAGCACGCGCCCCGGGGTGGTTGGCGCGTCCCAAAGAGAATCCCTAACTTTTACTTGACTTTCGCCAATTCCGGGATATGGTGTGGAAGTCAGTTGCAGGTCACTTCCATGGGGGAATGCCCAGATGCAACAGAATGCAACAAAATGTAACACTCAAGAAAACGGCAGCCCGATGGGTCCCGCTCCGCCTGATCGGTGATCGGCTGCCTGGCGGCCCCATCTGGTCGGTTGAGACAGGCGCTACCGCTCGTGACGTTGGTGGATCCGCGGTCGATGCGGTCAGCAGATTTCTTGTGCGCCCACCTTGAAGACCGATGCAACAGAATGCAACAGAATGTAACAAACAAAAAAAGTTGAGCGACGGCGCGACGAAGGGGTGGTGGCCGAGAGACGAAGAGACGAAGAGACGAAGTGGAGGGATGGGCGGCGAGGTCGACGGTATCGGGACGCAGGCCGCTAGGCCCACGGGCCTCGTTTGGCGGCCGGGCTTGCACGGCCGTTCGACGGTCGCGTCTGGTTGCGATGCATGCGCCCCTTCGAGTCCTCGCCGTGGGTGCGGCGTTTGAACTGCGACAGGCCCTGAGCAGATGTCGCACCTGCAGTACGACATGCAGCCACAGTGACGCACCCCAAATTTCAGCGAACGCGGCTGTGCGGAATTTTTTCGTGTGGTGTTGCCCACAACATAACTATGGGATTAAAAACGACTTGCGCATCGCCATCCACAGCTCATCCCGAAGTTTTCCCCCGCGCGGTCCACAAGTTGTTAGTACCCCTCACGTCTGACGGCGCGAACTGATCGACAGTTGCGCCCACGCGGCGGTACTGTCGATCAGAGCCGTCAGGCGACAACTTGGCCCCATTCTTCCCCCGTGAGAAACCTCTTCTCTCCCACAACCCGAAGAGACGTTTCTCAGCCCCATTCGAAAAGGCGTCCTTTGCCCGGGACGCCTTTTTTCTTGCGCGCTAATCAGAACGGTGACCGCGAAAACGCGAAGGGCGCGAAGGACACGCGAAGGGGGGAAGCGCAAAGATCTCAGAGATCGCAAAGAACGCAAAGGATTGGGATGGTTGGGGCGGTTTGGCGGTCCAGCGCGACCCTTGCGTGCTGAAGCACGCAGGCCGCGCCTGCGCACTTCGTCTCTACGTCTCTCAGTCTCTTCGTCTCTTGATCCCCGCTCGTCGCTTTTCGCCTACACCAGCGCCCTCGGGCGGATCCATCGATCCAACCACGGCGTGAGGGCACTCACGAGCAGCACGGCGATGGCGGCGCCGTGGGCGACGGAGATGTACAACTGCAGCACGCCCGTCAGTACGCCGGCCAGCAGCCCGAAGATGACGCAGCCGCGCCGTGTCGTCGGGCGGATGGCTGAGGACGTCGCGACGAAGAAGGCGATCAGCAGCATCGGCCCGGAGAGCACCTGGTAGTTCACGAAGGTGATGGCTGTCGCCCAGCCGACGCCGACCTCCCGGGCGTAAAGCCACTGGCGGCTCGGGCCGGCATCGGTGATCGCCACCGGCACCGGCAGCACGAGCATCACCGCATACGCCACCAGGATCATGAGCATCGGCACGCGCCAGTCGATCACCCCGCGATGCAGCAGGAACAGCCCGCCGATGATGACCAGCAGCCCCGATGCCATGCCGATTGGCGTCGGCTGGCCCCCGATGACCAGATCCTCCAGCGGCGGCATGCGGTCGCGCAGCAGGCCATCGATCGACTGCCATTCCCCCTCCAGGCCGCTGGTGTAAAAGTTCAGCCGCTGCGATGGCGGCTCGCGCCAGATGGCGTCATGATCCGGATCCTGCACCACATCGAGCCATGGTTCCTTCGCCTGCACCGGCACGCCATCGGGCCGATCGACGTCCATCAGATCGCCCGTGAGGATGCTCGATCGCTGCAGCACGCGATGCGGCACGAGATCCTGCCCGAACACGCCTACAAGCAACAGGTACGTCAGCAGCACCGGATGCACGCGACCGGCGCCTAAGCCGCCGAGCAGCCAGTTGAAGATCACCAGCAGCCCCCCCGCGGCTGGCAGGATGATCCAGACGGGCTCTGCTCCGATCCAGCTTGGCTCAGCCGATCCGAGATGCGCCGGCAGCAGCAATCCCAGCAGCATGCCCAGCCACAGGTTGTGATCGTAGCGAAGCTGCTCGCCGCGCGAGCCGACCCGCCGCCAGGCCCATGTCGCCGCCGCCACTGATGTCAGGAGGATCACCAGCACCACGGCTGCGCGCCATCCGAAGTACGCCAGCCCGGCCGCCACCGGGAAGACGGCTGCGAACCAGTGCATCCCCAGGAAGCGCGACACCGTCGCCCCACTATGCAGCCGCGGAGACCACCCCGAACGGCTGACGGCTGGCAATGGTGCTGTGGAGGAAGCGCTGCTCACGGTGCGGTGAAGGATAACGGATTGACAGCAAGAGACGAAGGGGGACGAGCGACGAAGCTACAACGGGGACCAAGAGAC
>CALEKX010000124.1 GCA_937904525.1 uncultured Phycisphaerales bacterium | reverse complement strand
GGTTCCGTCCTCCTAACATCCGCCGATATCTTGAGTTGGCCTCACGCGAAGAGATCTTGTAGGGGTGCATGGCAATGCCCCCCGTAGCGCGAAAAGGGGCACATTGCCACGTGCCCCCACAAACGCGCCACTATCCCCCTTCGTCGCTCCGTCGCTTCGTCGCTATCTCCCCTTCGCATCTCGCGCGAAATTCCCAAACCCACTATCCCGAGCGGGACTCGAGCATGCCGACGACCTCCGTCCGCCAGAGCCTTGCTTCGGCATCGTACCGACCGCGAAGCCATACCAGGGCGCCGCGAGGGTCGTCCCAGGGCGGCATGATCGGGCGGAGATTGTCAGCCGACGAGTTCTCCGTGATGGCTGACCACGCCCACGTCGCCCCGCCATCAGCCGTCTGGCCGCGAAACAGTTCGTAATGCCGCTTGCGATCCGCCTGGCTGGTCAGCGCCTGGCCGCTGACGGGATCGGCATTGGTGGAGATGTAGACGATCGTCGGATCCTGCGGATCGATCACCGCCCCGCCGCAAGCTACTCCGGCTCCGGCCCCCAGCGGCTGGCCCGCATGCGCGATCGCCTCCTGAACCCACCGTGCGCCATCCCAGCGGGCATAGTGGTATCGCATCTCCTGCCCGTTGGCCTTGTGGACCGCCAGCAGGCCGTATGCGCGCCCCTGCGCATCGGCGCGCACATCGATCACGCTGGCCACACTGCCCGCTTCGCAGGCCAGCACGCGCGTCAGTTGCGACACCTCAACCGGCGCCTCGCCCGCTTCACTCAGATGCGCGATGACCGTCCCATCCGATCCGAAGATCCTGCCATCACGCAGATCGCCGTGATACACACAGCCGCCGGCGTCGCCCTCCGTCACGACAAAGTGAATCGTCTCGCGCCCGTCCGACGCATACTGGACGCGCAACTCCGCATCGCCCGATGCGCGCAGCAGCGCACCGCCAAACCGCCAGCTCTCCCCGTGATCCTCGCTGATCAGGCAGCACGCCTGGCGCGCAAAAGCGCGCACGAAGTGATAGCTCCGCCCCTTCTCCCCCGGCAGCAGGATCGCATGGCCGAACGCCACATGATCGCGCCCCGTCGGCGAATCCTCTCCCGGCGTGATCAGCCGCTGCTCGCCGGTCCACTCCAGCAGATCTTCCGATTCGGAGATTCGCCAGTAGACGCAGCGTTCCTGCGCGTTCTTCGCATACAGCGCCACCACGCGCCCATCCGGCCGCACAAGCAAAGCCGGCGAGGCGTCGGCCTCCGCACCAAGTGCCGCATGCAGCACAATCACATCCGTGCTGCCGCTGGCCAGGTCATGGATGATCAGCTCGCAGTTGCCCGCGCCGATGGCGGGCTTGTCCAGTGCCCCGCGCCGCCGGCCGCATCGCACCGATCCCACCAGCAGCCGACCGCCATGCACGACCGCTCGCGGATCGCTGAAACAGGACCAGGCGCCGTTGTCGTTCAGTTCAATGATCGAGGCAGAAGTGCTGTGCATGCCCGCAACATTGTAACAGGAACCGCCGCGGCTGATGAATTGAGGCTGACGGCGCGTCCGGCGATGCAAATGCCCAATAGTCACATCTCATCGAGCGCCGGCACGATGAGCGGGTGCAGGCGATGCGGCACGGATTCGAGCGCGATGTTGTACACCTGGCTGAGCAGCTTCGGCTCGAGCACCTCCACCGCCCGCCCGAGGCGCGCCGGCCGCCCGCGATCCAGCAGCAGGATTCGATCGGCAAACATGGCAGCGAGGTTCAGATCGTGCACGCTCATCAGCACGCCCATCCCCAGCGCACGCGTCAGTTGCACCAGCCAGCGGCACAGCTCGACCTGGTGCCGCAGATCGAGGAAGGTGTTGGGCTCATCCAGCAGCATCGCCTTCGGCTGCTGCGCCAGGCATCGCCCGATGAAAACGCGCTGCCGCTGCCCGCCGGACAAGCCGTCCATCGGCCGCTCCAGCAGATCCGTCAGCTCCAGCGCCTGCGCGACCTCTTTGACGATCTCCAGATCATCGCGCGACTCCAGCCCCAGCACGCCCAGGTAAGGCGCCCGCCCCAGGCGCAGCACATCGATCACGCGATGCGCCGGATCGGCTGTCGGCGATTGCGGCAGATACGCCACCTGCCGCGCCAGCTCCCGCGGCGACCAGCTTTTCAGATCGCGCCCCATCCACTGCACCGACCCGCCCTGCGGCGAAAGATGCCCCATCAGCAGCTTGATCAGGGTGCTCTTGCCCGAGCCGTTGGGGCCGATGATCCCGAGCACCTCGCCGGGGCGCAGCGTCAGCGACACGCCTTCCACAGCCGGCGCGCCGTTGTACGCGAAGCAAAGCTCATCGGCTTGCAGCAGATACTCGCTCACAGCTCCCTGCGCTTTCGGCTTTGGTACAGCAGCAGCAGGAAAAACGGCCCGCCCATCAGGGCCGTCAGGATTCCCACCGGCAGCACCGTCGCGGCAAATCGCCCCTGCGCCAACATGCGCGCGATCCCGTCCGCCAGCGCCAGCAGCGCCGCTCCCGCCGCCGTCGCAACCGGCAGCAGCCGCCGCTGATCGTTGCCCACGATCAGCCGAGACAGGTGCGGACAAATCAGCCCGACAAACCCGATCGGCCCGGAAATCGCCACAGCCGACGCCGTGATTAGCGACGCCGTCACCAACGCCGCCCATCGCAAACGATGGATCCGAACGCCCAGCGACGCGGCTTCGCCTTCCGACAGCAGCGCCACGTTCAGCGGCGCGCTCATCAGCATCAGCAGCACCCAGCCGATGGCCACCAGCACCGCCACCGTCCACAACTGCCGGTCGCTGACGTCCTGAATGCTGCCGACCAAAAACGTCATCTGCGTGGTCGTGTCGCGGGCGAGGATGTTGATCAGCAGGAACAGCGCCCCGGCGATGACGTTGACGATCACCCCCACCAGCAGGAGCGTCAACGGCTCCAGCCGTCCGCGGCGCATGGACAGGACAAAGACGATCGTCACCGCGGCCAGCGCGCCGGCAAAGGCGAACACCTGCTGGCTGACCGCGGTCTGTGCCAGCCCCACGGCTGCCAGCATCGCCGCAGCCATCGGCTGGCGCCAGATATACGCAAACAGCGCCGAGCCGCTGCTGACCCCCAGCAGATACGGATCGGCCAG
>CALEKX010000123.1 GCA_937904525.1 uncultured Phycisphaerales bacterium | reverse complement strand
CCTTCGCGGCCTTCGCGCCTTCGCGATTACCGTTCTAACTCTCTGCGGACAGGAAATCGATCATCAACCGATTGACCTCAGCCGAGCGCTCATCGTGTGGCCAATGGCGCGTGTTCTCGATGATGTCCAGGCGCTTGCCGTGCGACCATGTCGCCGGCTGGAGGATGCGATCCGCCGGCGCCTCGCCCAGGCCGGCGCCCCAGATGACCTGCGTGGCTGCCCGCAGATGTCTCAGCCACCGCAGGGTGTCGATGTCGAAGAAGCCATTGACCAGGCTGATGTACGCATGCATCGAACCGGGGCGGCTGGCTTCGGTGCGCAGATGCTGGACGAGCTGCGGCGTGGCTTTGCGGATGTCGTGATAGCGATCGCGCAGGAACGTCACCAGGCTCGCTTCGCTGGATGCCGTCTCGAACAGGCCGACGCCCGCCGCCAGCGTGCCGAGCACGAACTGGCTGACGCGATCGCCGATGCCCGGCGATTCGCGGAAGACTTCCTTCTGGACAGGGCAGATCAGCACCAGCCGCCGCAGCAGCTCATCGTCGTACACGCCCAGCCGCACGGCGATGCCGCAACTCACGCCGCTGGCGACGATGCTCACAGGTTGGCCGATCTCTTCGAGGATGAAGTCGCGCAGCAGGTGCTGGTGCAGCTCGGCAGAGTGCGTGATGCGCGGCGCGTCGCTGTCCCCAAAGCCGAGCAGGTCGAGTGCGTATACGGTGAACCGCCGCTGAAGTGCGGGGATATTGTGGCGGTATTCCGCGTGCGACGCCCCGACATAGATGCCGTGCAGCAGGAGGACCGGATCGCCCAAGCCTCGGCGGTCGTAGTGAATCAGTCCGCTGCGAGATTCGTAGTAGTGGGAAGACATCGGGGTCGCGGTCGGAGGGATTGTATGCGATGGCGTGCGGGGGGCGAAGGGTTGGGGGGGAAGAGGGGGAAGCGACGAAGCGACGAAGCGACGAAGGGGGGCGGCGGTGGCCACCCGCCGAAAAAACCCGGGAATGCTTTCACGCAACGTATTGCGGAAGCCGGCGTCGCAGGTCATGGCATCATCATGACTTGCGACGCAGGTCGTGTTTCGGTCCGCTGAAGCGAGCCCTGCGATCTGGCTCGGCGGATCAGCAGCGTCGACGGCGCAGCGTGGCCAGGGCGATCAAAAGTAACCCGGCGGCGCTCGACGGCTCTGGCGCGTGCAGGGCATAGGCCCGCACCCAGTCGACGTACATGTTCGGCGTGCTCTCGGAGAATGACCCGTACCCGCCCGCGGGAACGTTGCCAGCCCAACTGCCGTCTTCGATCAGCGAGCTGAACTCCAGGAAGTGACCTACCTGGGAGACCTGCTGGTCATGTTCCCAGACCGGAACGCCATCGAAGTAGAAGACGTACTTTTCCGGCGTCCACAACAGGCCGTAGACATGCCATGTGCCGTTATCCAGGCCCGGCTGCGGGCTGTGCAGCTTCTGCTTCCACTTGTGCACGCCTTCCTGATAGCCGTCCCAGTGGATGGCGCTGAGGTAGCGGTCTCGCAGATCCCGGCCTTCGTCATCAGTCACGCGATGCTCGACGATGTCGACCTCGGTGCCCGCCTGCTCGGGGTTACCGATGATCTGGCCGACTGTCGGCGACTCCATCCAGAAGGCCGACCACATCCCCGGCGAGCTGTTGAACAACACGCGGGCTTCGAAATACCCATGGGTGAACAGCGGCACCTTCTCCTTGGTCCAGACGACGGCGCCGTTGTGACGGCCTTTGGCGTCGGTGTAGGTCGTGATCTTGAGCAAGCCGTTGGAGACGGTGACGGCGTTGGGGGTGTTGTACCCGCCGCCCCACCAGCCTTCCTCGCGGATGGAAAACTGGGTGTCACTCAGGCTGTTCCCGCTAAACTCTTCCTGCCAGATAAGGGGGCCAACCCCTGGCGGTGGATCAGCCAGGCTGATGCCCTGGCAGGACAAAAACGCCCCCACAGCAACAATGACAACGGCGATGATACGGCGATTCATGACGCGGTATCCTAGCAAGATTTCGTCGGAACGCCAGAAATTATCGGACGTTTGCGGTTTGCATCAGAAAGGTGCGGTTCTGGATTTGTCCGCCTGGGCATTCCTATGATGGATTTCGCATGAGTCACCCCACAGCCGCGACAGTCGGACAGCTTAAAGCCACCGGGTACACGCCGGTGTCGGTCAAGGACGAGATGCGCCGTAACCTGATCCGCAAGCTGCGAGCTGGCGAGACGCTCTTCCCCGGTATCGTCGGCTATCGCGACACGGTCATCCCGCAGATCGTCAACGGCATCCTTTCGCGCCATGACATGCTCTTTCTGGGTTTGCGCGGGCAGGCCAAGACGCGCATCCTGCGCATGCTGCCCGAGCTGCTGGATGAGTGGATCCCGGTCCTGGCGGGCGTCGAGATCAACGATGATCCGATCCGTCCGCTGACGCGCACCGGCAAGCGCATCATTGCCGAGCAGGGCGACGACGCGCAGATCGAGTGGGTCCACCGCTCCGATCGCTATCACGAGAAGCTCGCGACGCCCGACGTCACCATCGCCGACCTGATCGGCGAGATCGATCTGGTGAAGCATGCCGAAGGGCGATATCTCAGCGATGAAAGCACGATGCATTTCGGTTTGATCCCCCGCTCCAATCGCGGCTTGTTTGCGATCAACGAGCTTCCGGATCTGGCGCCGCGCATCCAGGTGGGGTTGTTCAACGTGCTGGAGGAGCGCGACATCCAGATCCGCGGCTATCCGATCCGTCTGGAGCTGGACGTGGCGCTGGTGTTCAGCGCCAACCCCGAGGACTACACCAATCGCGGCAGGATCGTCACGCCGCTGAAGGACCGCATCGGCACGGTCGTGCGCACGCACTACCCAGCCACGATCGAAGAGGGGCTGGAGATCGTGCAGAAAAACGCCTGGCTTGAACGCAAAGGCCCGACGGCCAGCGGCGTCGAAGTCGAAATGCCGCGCTTTATACAGGAGATTGTCGAGCAGGTCGTGCGGCTGGCGCGGTCGAGCCCGCATGTCTCGCAGGCGTCGGGCGTGTCGGTGCGCACGAGCATCGCCAATGCTGAGACGGTCGTCTCCAACGCCGAGCGGCGGGGGATCCTGACGGGCGAGGATCGCGTTACGGCGCGCATCTGCGACCTCAATCACCTGATCGCCAGTTGCCGCGGCAAGATCGAAATGACGCTGGCTGACGAAGACGGCGCTGAGGACAAGCTCATCCGCTCGCTGACGGGCGAAGCCGTCAAGTCTGTCTTCAATCGTGTCGCCGACCCGGATGAGTATGAGACGATCATCGACCAGTTTCACGGGAATCTTACGTTCCCCGCGGGGGATGAGCTGTCGGCTGAGGAATTCGTCGCCAACATGAAGGCGATCAAGGGGCTGGTCCCGGCGGCGAAGGAACTGGCCCTGCGGCTGGAGCTCAACCCAGCCGATGCGGCTCATCTCGCGGCGGCTGGCGAGTTCCTCCTCGAAGGGCTGTACGTCAACAATCGCCTCAGCAAGTACAGCGGTAAGGGGAAAACGTTTTTCAGTAAGTGATGTGGCGAGAGACGGAGAGACGAAGTGTGAGTTAGCGACGTAGCGACGAAGCACGAAGGGGACTTGCACTCGTGGTGGCGGCTGCTGAAGGTCTATTCATCGCCGCCAATCGTTCCACAACGTCATCCTGAGCGAAGCGAAGGATCTGGAGCGTCAGGAGCGGTTGAGATCCTTCGCTTTGCTCAGGATGACAGCTTCGGACACAAGTGTCACCGCAATTTGTCGCGCAGGATGGCGGCGATGCGATCCTTCAGCGGCATCGGATGGACGCGGTCGCCTGCCCGCGCGGCGGTGAGGATCCGCTGCTCGATCTTGCGCAGGCGATCGGTGATGCAATCCTCCTCGCAATCCGCGCGAAGCCGCTTGAGCGACTGGATGCGATTCTCCACCGCGGCGATGCGGTCGTTGAGGCGGGGAGCCTCGGTGTCGCGCAGATAACGCTGGATCTTCAAGCCAATCAGCGTGCCCAGCCCGCCGACGACGGCGCCCACAGCCATCGCGCCGATGGCGGCCGGCGGTGCACCATTGACCGACGGCGGCATGCCGTACATCACAGCCTGCCGGGCATGATGGACACCTGTCGGCGGTTGGCCTGATGGGGCGACGGCGGCAGCACGCGCGCTGATCGCAGGCTGGCTGCGCGATGAACCGCCGCCGGTCGATTTCCTGCCGACGCGCTCCGCATGGCGCACCGGCTCGACATGCTTGCCGTATCGATTGGCGTACACCTGTGTGAACTCGGCGCCGATGAACATGATCTGCGACGAGTAGTAGATCCAGATCAGCAGTGCGGCCAGCGACCCCGCCGCGCCATACGCCGATGCCGTCGAGCCATAGCTGAGGTAGATCCCCAAGCCGATCTTGCCCAGCGTGAACAGTACAGCCGTCACGAGCGCGCCGACCACCGTATCCTTCCAGCCGATCTTCACATCCGGCAGCACCTTGAAGATGGCTGCAAACAGCATCCCCACCACGACCACCGAGATCACCAGATCGAGCACATACCCCAGCGCCGCCCAGCCGCCGGCGATGGCTGACGCAACCGCCGACAGCGTCGTGCTGATTACCAACGACACCAGCAGCAGAAACGCCACGCCGAACACCATCCCCATCGACACCAGCCGCCCCCTGATCGTCTGCCATATACCGGCCGTGGACTTGCGACGGACATCAAAGATCGTGTTCATCGAATCCTGCAGCTCAGCGAACACACCCGAAGCACCAAAGAGCAACACAATTAAGCTGATGATCGTTGCCATCCAGCCCGATCCGCGCGTCTTGGCATTGGCGATCATGTCATTGATCGCCCCAGCCGACGCCGGACCGACGACCTGCTCAAGCTGAGCCGCCACCTTGCCCGATGCCGCCTGCTCGCCAAACACCAACCCAAGGATCACGATCGAGATCACCAGCATCGGCGCCAGCGACAACATCGTGTAGAACGCCAGCGCCGCCGACAGCTTGGGGATTTTGTCGTCGACATACTCCGCTCCCACCTGCTTGAGCACCGACCAGACTTCCTTCGCGTTCATGATGCCTCCCAGTGGATGTTGGCATGATCAATGTATTCCCGAGGGGACTTTGCGGGGGAGATGGAAAAAGGGGCGAGACGAACAGAGGCAGTACGGGCGGCAGGTGCGCATACCATCCCCGAACCGTGCGGACTGGCGGATCACGGGCAGGGGCTGATGGCTTATGGGCTTATGCTTGTAGCTGCTGCCAGCGGGGGATAGCATGAAAGCGTCAGTTTCAACACCTTCAAGGGGTGCAGAGGCGTTGATCACGTCACGGATATTGCTGCAATGCTGAAAGGGACAGCGATGCGCTATCGGTTTGCAGCCACGGCGATGGCCTGGATCGTGTTCTTGTCGACGATGCTCGCGGCGCAGACCGCCAGGATCGAGCTGCCGCCGCCGGTCCAGGCCAGGTGGGACAGCGCTGTGGCCGTGGACCTGACGGACATCACAAACGACTGGGCCTGGCCGGCGCCGGAAAATCCGCCGCCACCGGTGCAGTTGCGCGATTCGATCAACCTCATGACGCGCAACACCGCCCAACTGAACCTGCGTGCCAATGCCATCGTCATGAGCGGTCCGCCGGCCTAACAGGTGGCTGTCTCCTACCTGCAGCGCCGCACCGTCTCTGGCCGGAGTCAGCCGCCGGAAGGATACCTGCTGATCTTCGACCTGCGCACAGGCCAGCGGCGGGGGGTATATGACATCCCGCCGGGCGACACCGTGATGGCATTCAGCCCGGACGGCCGGCTGCTGCTGACACGCGGTGACACACCGCCCAACTCCTACAACAGGGATGAGACCCGCGTCGAGCGCGTTCGCAGCCGCGTCGATCTTTGGCGCGTGCCGGCTGCGGGATCGCGCCTGCAGCACGTTGCGGGAATCGCCCCATACACCGAGTACAACAACGGCCTGCCAGACGTACACTGGGCTGCCATCACCGATGACGGTGAGTCGATCCTGACCTTCGGCGGCGTGGGGGACCTGATCAAATGGAAGCTGTCCGACGGCACTCCGCAGTGGATCATGGCCTGC
>CALEKX010000122.1 GCA_937904525.1 uncultured Phycisphaerales bacterium | reverse complement strand
GTAGGGCAGGCTATTGCCTGCCGAAACCGATTACGCAATGCATCATCGCCTCCGCGCAAACCGCGGCACGCAATAGCGTGCCGTACGGCGCGCATCTCACCTGTGCAATGCACGCGTAGTAGATGCACGTTCGGGACGCCTGTACCACGCACGATCCAGAGGCAACTAGAACATAAGCGATGGCGGAGCCGCCTCGGGCGCGCTGCCCCAGGACTTGTTGGGCCTTGGGCCCATCTGGAGGACCAGCTCGCCGCCGTCGATCAGCTCTTCATGCCAGAACCACGGCCGATCCAGCGGCTTGCCGTTGAGCGTGGCGGACTGGATGTATTTGTTGGCAGCCGACACATCCTTTGCCGTGATCGTGAACGTCTTGCCATCCACGCGCGTGATGCGCGTCTGCTCGAAGATCGGGCTGCCGATGACGTAGTACGGCATGCCGGGACAGACCGGATAGATGCCGATCGCGCTCATCACATACCACGACGACATCGCGCCGCCATCCTCGTCGCCGGGGACGCCCTCCGGGCCGTCGTGGAACGTCGCCATCGCCTGCCGCACGCGCTTCTGCGTCTTCCACGGCGCGCCGGCATAGCAGTAGAGATACGGAATGTGGAAGCTCGGCTCGTTGCCCTGGCAAAACTGGCCGATCAGCGCCGTGCAGTCGGGGAACTGGCCCAGGAAGTGATACTTGTCCTTCGGGTCGTACTGCTCGACGAACAGCGCATCGAGCTTCTCAACGAACTTCTCGCGTCCGCCCATCAGCGCGATCAAGCCGGCAACGTCATGCTGCACATGCCATGTGTACGTCCAGCCGTTGCACTCGGCGAAGTAATCGCGCGCGCCCTGGCCGCCGCCGTACTTGGGATCGTAATCCTCGACCCATTTGCCGTCGGCTGACCGCGGCGCCATGAAGCCGATCTCGGGGTTGAACACATTGCGGTAGTTCAACGCCCGTCGGCTGAAGATCTCGAAATCCGCCTGATTCCCGAGCTCGCGCGCGAGGCGCGCCAGGCACCAGTCGTCATACGCGGCTTCCAGCGTGACAGATACCGCCTGCCGCCGCTCAAACGAATGCACCTCGGCAACCGTCTCCACTTCGCCCCTGGCCAGCGCGGGGAAGTAGCCATGCTCGAGGTAGAACCGATCCAGCGACGTCGCCGGCCCTTTCTTGAACGGCAGGCGCATCGCCTCCATGAGATTCTTGCGAATGCCCTCGTAGGCTTTGCGGATGTCAAAGTTGCGATGACCCTTGAACCAGGTATCCGCAACCAGCGCCGCGGTGTGATGCCCGATCATCCCGGCTGCGTCTTCGCACAGCCCCGGGAAGCGCGGCAGCCAGCCGCTCTGTTCGTACATCCGCACGTACGACTGGATCATGTGCTCCTGTCGCTGGGGATCCAGCAGAAGCTGCAGCGGATGCATGCAGCGGTAGGTGTCCCAGATCCAGTCATTGGTGTAGTACGGATGATCGCCGGCTTGATGCACCTGGCCGTCAAAGCCGCGATACTGGCCATCCTCGGTGATGTCGTTCATCCGCTGATGCGCGCGGTACAGCGACGTATAGAAGATGCGCCGCTGCTGAGCCGATCCGCCCGTGACCTGCACCTGCGCAAACGTGCGCTCCCACGCATCGCGGGTGCGCCTGCAGGCTGCGGCAAAGTCCCAGTTGGGCAGCTCGCGATCGCGATTGATGCGCGCCTGTTGAAGGCTGATGTGGGAGACGCCAACGCGGAGCTGAACGGGCTTGTCGGTGGCGGCGAGGGTCACGCATGTCGCCGCGCCGGCGGAGCCGCTGCATCCGCACGTCGCCGAGATCGGCTGGGACAGCTCAGCCGAGAACCAGATCTTCGCGCCGCCGCGGACGGTCTGCTCGCCTTCGACGCAGTTGCCGCGGAGGGATATCTGCCCCTCGCGGCCATGATGCCAAAGCAGATGCGCCGCTCGCTGCGGGGGGAAGTGGAACTGGTAGAACACCGCGCGATGGCTGACCGTCAGCTCAGCCTGGATGTCGTACGACTCCAGCAGGACGGCGTAGTAGTAGGGGGTTGCCGTCTCCAGGTCATGGTCGTAGGTCGACGCCGCAGCCGACGGATCGGGTGGCACGTCGCCCGAGATCGGCATGACGTGCGTCCCGCCGGTGGGGAAGCCGATGATCGTATCCGCCAGGTATCGATCGGTGATGTGCGGCGGCGTCACCGGCGCAACGCTCACCATCCCGTACGGCAGATAGACCGCCGGCGACGTCGCTTTCAGCAGACGGCCGATCCCGCCGATGTTGGGGTCCACCTCGTCGACCGGAGACCGCCCCGTGATGTCCAAAGGCGGCCGGCATCCCATAAACGGCACCAATTGCTCGCTCTGCGACCTCATGACGCACCAATTGTCTCATTTTCACTGCAGTTTTACAATTTTACATAGCCAGTATCACGCCTGGATGGTCCGAGATGCGAGTTGTGCGGGCGAACCTTTGGTCGCTGCGGAACGTCTTGAAAACAGGCGGGATTTTGGCCATACTTCCCCGTCCGGCTGGCCTCCACAGGTCCAGCCGCCAGACATCACGGGCGTGTACCGAAGTGGTCAAACGGGACGGACTGTAAATCCGTTGGCTCTGCCTTCGTTGGTTCGAATCCAACCGCGCCCATTGCCTTCTGGCTGAGTCCTGTCTGCTGTTTCGCTTTCCCTGCTACGGAAAAAGGCGCTTCTGCTCCCCGGGGTTGGTATGGCCCGGAGAGGGGTTACGCATGGCCGGCTGAGATGGCGTTGCCTTGGGCAAAGGCTGGTGGAGGTATCGCGCAGAGGTATACCGGTTTCACACTGGTATACTAGACCCTAATTCACCCCTGTTTTCGGGGATTATTTGGCGGTTTTGCGGGGATTTACGAGGGGTGGGAGGGGAATCTGTTTGCAAGTTCGTCCATCCGGTATATATACTGGTAATAGATGGGCGCGACAATGGATCAGGTTCGGGGGCGGCCAGTGTATGAGGTGCTGGCTGCGCGCATGCGCCATGCGATTCGCAATGGGGAGTTCGGCCCCGGCGAGCTGATTGGCACGGAACATGGCCTGGCCCGGCAGAAGGCGATCAGCCGGATGACCGTCCGCCGCGCCAGCGAACTGCTCATCAACGAAGGCCTCCTCGAACGCCGCCCGGGCAAGGGCCTGTATGTCCGATTGGCTAACGGCACACCCACGCCCAGCCGGCGGATGGAGCAGATCCAGGTCGTCGCCGGCAATCTCCAGTGGGAGCCGTCGGTTCAGATCTCCCGCGGCGTCAAGGCGATCGCCTGCGACCACGGCTTGCAGGTACAGCTTTACGACGCCCGCGGGGACCGAGAGCTGGATCTCGACACGATCCGCCGCCTGCCCGATTCCCCCTCGCGCGGGGCGGTGATCGTCGCGCTGCATAGCCCGGCGTTCAATGAGGTTCTGTTCTCGCTCAAATCTCGCAATTTCCCGTTCGTGCTGGTCGATCAGCGGCTGCACGACATCGACGTTCCGTCGGTGACAGCCGACAACTACGCCGGTGGCCAGCAGGTGGGCCGGCTGCTGGTGGAACATGGCCACCGGCGGATCGCGTTCATCGGCGATCTGGTGGCTGGGACGGTGCGCGACCGTCTGGCCGGCCTACGTGACGCGATCAACGACGCGCAACTGCCGTTTGATCGGTCACTTGTGTTCGATATCAGCAGTGAGGACCGCTTGGGCGACTGGTCGGCGGCGGTCGGACAGGCAGCCCATGAGCTGATGTCGCGCAATCCGCGCCCAACGGCCGTTTTCTGCAGTTGCGACGGCGTTGCCAGGTTGCTGTACCGCACCCTGGCTGCCATGCATGTCACGATCCCGGAGGACCTGAGCATCGTAGGGTTTGATGACGATCCGGTTGCCGAATGGCTGCCCCCGCCGCTGACGAGCGTGCGCCAGCCGTTCCACGAGATGGGCCGGGCCGCCATCGAGATGCTCTGCCGCCGGATTGAGGATCCGGAGCATCCCGTCGAACATCGGACATTGCCGGTTCAGATCATTCGCCGGCAGTCCGTCGCCCGGCCGCGGCAGGCGTAGATCGCCTTCCCTGGTCCGGCGGAAGACAAACAGGAGGCGCTATGCCTGAGAGGAAACGAGATCGCGGTTTCACGCTCGTTGAGCTGCTGGTCGTGATCGGAATTATCGCCCTACTGATTGCCATGCTGCTGCCGGCGCTCAACAAAGCGCGCGAATCGGCCCAGGCGGTGGCCTGTGCCAGCAACATGCGACAGATCGGGATGATGTTCACCAACTACATCGCCGATCACCACGGCTGGCTGCCGCCATTGAACTCGCAGAGCATCTACAACGAGAAGGCCTGGAACAAGAACGCCTACGGCATGCCGCATGTGCTGGGCGTCTACCTCGGCAAGCCGGACTGGACCTACACCTGGACGTACTCCGATCCCTGGTGGTATCCGTTCAACTTCGGCGAGATCAAGCAGGAGTTCGCCAACAGCATTTTCGTCTGCCCGACGTTCCGCCTGAACTCTGCGGCGCTTCCTGAAGCCTACAAGTCGGGCTATGCGGAATCGACCTGGCTGGTCCCGCCGTATGGGTGGGGCAGCGGCAAGGATCGCGTCTGGGCCAAGCCCCGGCGTGCGTCGCGCATCACCGAACCGACGCGCCGGATCCACGTCGCGGAAACCAGATCCGACTGGCACATCAGCAGTCCCAAGAGTGACTACAGCAACCGCACGCTGGACCTCGAGCGACACAGCAAGGGCATGAACTTTTTGTTCGCTGACGGCCATGTGGCCTGGTTCCGCGGCGCCGACGTCACGTACCACTTCGCCACCATGCCGTCAGGTCAGGCGGACTACGTCATCGATTGATGGGCAGC
>CALEKX010000121.1 GCA_937904525.1 uncultured Phycisphaerales bacterium | reverse complement strand
GCCAACTCAACCAACAGCAGGTATAGGTGACAACTTCTGATCAGGACTTGACAAGCGGGGGTGTCCTTTGTCACTTGTCACTTGTCACTTGTCACTCGCCGGGCGTGGCGCCAGGGTTGGGGCGCTGCCGGGCGACGGCTGGCAACTGACAACTGACAACGGAGCACTAACCAATCACACCTTGATCTGATTTCGTCCTGGTTGCAGGGGCAGACTCTGGCCTTCATGGCGGAACTCGCCGGTCATGCGGTGAGGCAGGTCGATGTAGCCGCGAAGGCTGCCGTCGACGCGCTCCAGATCGGCGACGATGCGGCCCTTTCCGATGAAGAACTCGCCATGGGCACGCTGCAGCGGGCCGAGCGAGGGCTCGAAGACAACCTGCTCCGCCCCCAGCGCGGCTGGCCGGATGCCCAGGATCGACGCGCACGCGTGGTACAGCGGATGCGCGCCCCACGCGTGGCAGTCCGAGCGCGACGGCTCGGGTTTTTCAAGACACGTCTTCAGCCCCATGGCTGGCAGGTCGAACCAGAGCTGCATGCGATCAAGCATGGCATCGATTCGCCCAGCCAGGCGATAGACCTCGAACAGGTAGTGCTGGAAGTAGATCGTGGCCCGGGCCAGGTCCGGTGCCTTGAGCAGACCGTCGATCACCCGAGCCTGCCGGTCCGCGTCGAGCACGCCGCTGAGCAGCGCGAAGCACTGGGCATGCTCCGAGAAGCGATCCTTCTTCAGCGAATCGGCAAACAGGCCGCGCGATTCATCCCAGTAGTGCTCGATGATGCGATCGGCCACGCGGCGACGGATGCGCTCCAGACGATCCGCCAGTTCGTTCTCGCCGGCGTAGCGCTCCAGCTCGGCTGCCAGGCCGAGCACGTAGACGAACTGCCACTGGTTGATGGCGTTGGGTTCCAGCGGATTGTGGAGCGGATCGCCGTTGTCCCACTCGGGGACCCAGTCGATCCAGTTCCACCCCTCCGGCCACTGGACCAGCCCGCGGTCGTCGATCCGGCCGATGAAGACCTCCAGCACCGACCGCGCGCGGGGCATGTGCTCAAGCACGAACTTGCGATCGCCGCGCCACAGCGCGTAGTCGTACAGCATCGCCACGAAGTACAGCGAGAACTGCGGGATGACCTGCTCGCTGCTGGCGGGATACCGCGATTGCGTCAGTCCGTCGGACGTGCACGACTGGGCGAACATGGTGATCGCCTTGCGCGGCAGACGGTCGTCGGTCGTCATCAGACAGGTGACAAGCGCTTCGAGGCGCGTGTCGCCGGTGTACATGAGCTGCTCGTAGTGCGGGCAGTCCATGTAGGTTTCATGGGCGCACATCTGCAGCGTGCGCCACATGATCGGAACGACGGCGTTGAAGCGCGGATCATCCAGCTCGACGCGGCCGTCCATCTGCAGCGGGTAGCGCGTCTCGTGGAACTCGAGTGTGTTGATCGTCAGCGGCTGATCAGCCGTCTGGACGACGATCTCAACCCATCGGCCGCATTCCCACCAGAGGGTGTCGAAGGTGCGGCCTTCGCTGCCGTCGGCGATGAAGGTATCGCCGCGGCCGCGGAAGTATTTGCCAGCCCACTGGGCGCGATTGCCCTTCTCGATGGGCTGCTCGCCCGGGGTGTCAGCCGGGAAGGAGTAAAGCGACTCAGCCCAGTTCACCTTGACGACCGCATCGCGCCCGCCGCTGAGCGTGATGCGCGGATAGGCGCAGTAGTAATCGTCCAGATCGATCAGCACGCGGCGGATCGATTGGGGCGGAACCGTCACCGGCGCCTTGCCGTCGAGCATCTGCTGCCAGGCGGGGGTTTCCGTCGATGGAACGGCGTCGTAGGGGATCGGCTCGACGTTGGCATCGACGGGCTTGTTGATGGCGACGACGCGGCCAACGCGGCGCGGCTGCTCCATCATCGGCGGCAGGCTGGCTGGCCGCAGGCGATGGTTGCTGCTGATTTCGCCCCAGGCATTCCAGCGGTCGTAGGCGACCCGGCCGGGGATGGCATCGGCCCAGCCGTCGCCTTCGCCTAAATGCCAGTTCCATGGGAACTTGCGCCCATCGACGGTGATGACGCCCCCCGCGAACGCGCCAGCGCCGGGCAGGGGCGAGTGGGCGAAGCTGTAGCCGTCAAGCCGCTTGCCCTGCCAGGGCGCCAGGCCCGTGCTGAGGGTCTTCTGCAGCGGACCCTCGGCAGCCAGGAGCAAGCCATGCCGCAGGCTCACCTGCGCGGTGGGCGCCAGGAAACCGTGGGTGTCCAGCGACCAGACGCGCGCAACCAGCAGATGTTCGCCGGGCGTCAGATGCAGGTCGTAGGTTTCATAGAACCAGTTCATCCGGTCGCCGCGCTCGGGGCCTCGGCCGATGCGCTGCCCGTCCAGCCACAGCTCGTAGCGCTGATCGGCGGTCACATGGACGCGCGCGACCTGCGTCGTCTCCACGTGGAAGCGCAAGCGATAGGCAGCGACGAAGTTGGGGGCGTCGGCGCCTTCGATGGAGATCCATCGTGCCGGCCACTGGCCAAAGAAAAACGGCCGCGGGGCGGCTTCGGGAAAGCGCAAGCCCTTCTCGATCATCTGACGCATGGACGTGATGCTCCTGGTCCCTTGTTTAACTGGATTTCCGGGGTTTTCCGCTGAGCAGCCGGCGCATCGCGCGGTGCGGTGGATCAGGCAGGGGGCGTCGATCGCTCGTCGGTTTCGGCGACGAGAACCTCGACCCCCGGCTTCGCCCAGGCGATGCCGAGTTCGGCGGGCAACCGCCACTCATCGTAGCAGCGGTGAAGCGCTGCATCGAGATCCGCGACCCAAGTGCGGCGCCGGCCGCTTTCACCTTCGAAACGGCGCAGGTCCTGCGGGAACTCGACGATCTGAGGTGTGCTGAACTGAGCGGCCCACATGGTGCGAAGGTGAGCCGATGCGGCTTCGATCCCGCACAGCGACGGCTGACCCTTGAGGATGGCGTCCATCGTGGCGTGGATCTTCTGGTCGCTGGGGCCGTCGGGACGGCCGTAGTTGCGGACGGTGCCGTCGGCGAAGCGGGCGACGATGCTGTGATCGGCGCCGCCGTCGTACTCGATGGTGGCCTTCTCGAACTCCAGCGAGAACCGCGGTTCGCAGGCTTTGGCGATCGAGTGGGAGACGATGAACAGCACCTCGACGCCGCTTTCGGTACGGCAGCGGAGGGCAGCCGTGTCGTAGTTGTCGATGGCCTGGGCGCGGTACAGCTCGGCTGACACGTGCGTGGGGACGGCGCTGCGGTCGACGCGATCGCCGAGCAGGTAGAGCATGTTGTGCAGGTAATGGGCGCAGGCGTTGTTGACGGGGCTGTCAAGGACCCAGTCGCCGCGGCGGTTGCGCTTCATGCCGGCCCAGTCATTGCGGGAGTAGTAGTCCTCGCCGCGCGGCCAGAGGACGATCGTTCGCATGCGGCGCGGCTGGCCGAAGTGGCCGGCGAGGATGTCGGCTTTGAGCGCCTGGATCGCCTGGCTGAAGGACCACTGATAGCCGATGGCGACATGCCGATTGGCGCCGTCGCGGGCTTGGGTCATCTGCCGCCATTGGTCGGTTGTTGCACACAGCGGCTTTTCGCAAAGCACGTGTGCACCATGGGTTACGGCGTAACGGGTTTGCGGTGCGTGCAGGTGAATCGGTGTGGAGAGGATCGCCAGGTCCGCCCGCGACTGGGCAAAGAACTCTTCGAGCGTCGCGAAGATGGGAACGTTACGGGCTTGGAGCTGTTGCAGGTGGTTGCAGCGGCTGGGGTTGGGGTCGACCGCTCCGACGATCCGGAACGGGATCTGAATGGCATCGGACAGCAAAGGTTTGAGATTGGCGTTGCCGTACCCACCGATCCCCACCATCACCACATCCAACATTCGAACTCCTGGCCAAAATTCGCGGTAAACGCGGCCATCCTAACGCTAATGGCGCGGCTGATCCATGACGCCGCTCGGGCGGGGGGTGCGTAATCGCATGCGGCGGGGTGCCGGTTGGGTGGGGAACGGGCCGCGGGGCGGGTTTGTCAAAAAGTTGTCGATGGTGGACCCGATAGAACCGCAAACGCTCGTTCGCTATAGTAATGGGTCTGGAATCCTCTTGACTTGTAAGGAGTTGTTCGCATGCCCGGCATGACAATGACGGAAAAGATCCTGGCCAAGCACTCTGGCCGCGCCCGCGTCTCCCCCGGTGACAACGTGTGGGTGGACGTGGACGTGCTGATGACCCATGACGTCTGCGGGCCGGGCACGATCGGCATCTTCAAGGAGAAGTTCGGCCAGAGCGCCAAGGTCTGGGACAAAGAGCGCGTGGTGATCATCCCGGATCACTACATCTTCACAGCCGATGAGAAGTGTCATCGCAATGTGCAGATCCTGCGTGACTTCGTCCGCGAACAGGGCCTGAAGTACTACTACGACCCGGAGTTCGTAAAGAACGAGCCGGGCATGCCCAATCCGTATCGCGATCCGACCAAGACGAGCTATAAGGGCGTCTGCCACAAGGCTTTGCCGGAAGAGGGGCATGTGCGTCCCGGCGAGATTCTGCTGGGCACCGACTCGCACACGTGTACCGCCGGCGCGTTCGGGCAGTTTGCCACCGGCGTGGGCAATACCGATGCCGCCTTCACCCTGGGCACCGGCAAGACCTGGCTGAAGGTCCCAGCCACGATGAAGTTCGTCTTCCACGGCGAGATCCCGCCCTACCTGACTGCCAAGGACCTGATCCTGGCTGTCATCGGCGAGATCGGCGTGGACGGCGCGACCTATCGCACGATGTACTTCGCCGGCGAAGGCATCGCCAGCCTCACGCTCGAAGACCGCATGACGCTGACCAACATGGCCATCGAAGCCGGCGGCAAGAACGGCGTGTGCGATGTTGACGAGAAGACGCTGAAGTACGTTCGTCATCGCAGCAATCGGCCGAACTGGGAAGTCTTCAAGGACGATCCCGATGCCCAGTACCACAGCGTGTATGAGTGGGATCTGGCGACGATGGAGCCGATGGTCGCCAAGCCGCACTCGCCGGACAACAAGGACACGGCTTACAACTGCCGGCATGTGAAGCTCGATCGCGCCTACATCGGCAGTTGCACGGGCGGCAAGATCACCGACATGATCTTCGCAGCCAACATCCTGCTCGGCCGGCAGGTGAAGATCCCGACGTACGTCGTTCCCGGCAGCACCGAAGTGCATCGCGACATGAAGACGCTCAATCTGCGCGGTGTGCCGAAGGACAAGAACGAGAAGAGCATCGAGGAAGTGCTGGCCGATGCCGGCTGCATCATCGGTCCCAGCGGTTGCGGCGCCTGCTTGGGCGGTCCGCCGGACACGTTCGGCCGGCTGAACGAGCCGCTCAACTGCATCAGCACGACGAACCGCAACTTCCCCGGCCGCATGGGCCACAAGCAGGCGGGCGTCTACCTGGCGTCCCCGCTGACGGTGGCTGCCAGCGCCATCACCGGTTACGTGACCGACCCGCGCGATTTCGTGCAGGCCCGGATCGAAACCGGCGTGGCAGGGGTGGTGTAAGTCGAGCCTCACGCGAAGGTGTGACGAGGCGAAGCGTCAGCGCGTTGGCTGCGGCAGCCTCAGCACCATCGGTGCTGGAACTTCGGCAGCGGCTGGAGGCCAGGCGTTGGGCGGAGGCGTCATAGGCGATGGCCATCCGATATCGGCTGGACGTGCACCTCCGCGGTACGTTTGCCAAAGCCGTTCGGCGGCACCATCTTTTTCCGAGATGCCGATTGATGTCGTTCGCGTTGGGGATGCGGATGACCTGCCGCTGGGCAGTACCGATCAACAGGTACTGATCTAAGCGGAACGGGAAGGCAGGATTCTGGTAACTCAGGATCGCAGCCCCATGAGCAGGCATCTGCTGGAGCACCTGCCAGCGGGGCACCCTTGCCCCGGGGTATTCATGCTCCGGCCGAATGCGAGCTATCGAGTGGTTGTGGAGTTTCTGATGCTGGCTGCGTATGCCAGCAGTGAACGGGAGTGGCGAGACCGAATCCACTTCATCGGCTGAAGTCTCATCGGCAGTCGCGATGCCGCAGGCGCCAGCGAGGGGGCTGGTCCGATGGGGCTATCTGGTTCGGAAGGGGATTCCGTGACCAAACACCGGACCAGCCGCCTCGACGGCGGCTATGCGGTGTATCGGCTCAAACAGATAAGCGGCCTTATCCTTTATTTCCCCTCTCAGCCCCGCTGGGGTGCTGGTTATGCCGGTTGTAACGCGCATCACGGAGCAGAAGCGCCGCAAGAACCGGCGCAGCGTTTTTCTCGACGGCACGTACGCTTTTTCCTGCAACGTGAACGTGATCGCGCGATTCCGTCTGCGCGAGGGAATGGAGCTGTCGGCTGAGCAGATTCGGCAGATCGAACAGGGCGAGCTGCGGCAGGAAGCGTTCGACGACGCGATGCGTTATCTGCAGTCGCGCCTGCACAGCCGGAAGGAGCTTCAGACCAAGCTCGAACGCCGCGGCCACAGCCAGGACATCATCACCGATGTGCTGGAGGACCTGCAGCGCCTCGGCTATGTCGATGACGAGCGGTACGCCCGCACACGGGCGCAGGCGTCAGCCGAATATCGCCATCACGGCCGGCGGCGCGCCTATCTCGATCTGGTCAAGGCCGGCATCGCGCCAGCCGTGGCTGACCGCGCCCTCGATGCCGTCTACGGCGCGCACGACTCGCTGCAGGCAGCGCGTGATCTGGCTGCCAAGCAGGCCCCCCGCCTCGCCCGCCTCGACCCCGCCACCGCCCGCCGTCGCTTGGCCGGCATGCTTCAGCGCCGTGGCTTCGATTACGAGGACGTGAAGACGGTGATCGACGAGGTGGTGAAGGGGGAGTGGTGATTGGTGATTGATGCGTGAGGCGGGAGAAGACAGAAGTTGCCCTGGGTCGTGGCATGGGCGCCCCGCACGCGCAGAAGCTCCAAGACCCAACCACCAAGTTCCAAGGAAGTTCCAAATAGCGAAGCTCCAAGCCCGCGTAGGCACGCTATTGCGTGCCGTGCGTGACATGCGGCAGGCCATAGCCTGCGCTACGTACACACGCATCAATCATCAATCACCACGAGTCACAAAACACCAAAACACAAACCACCAGCCCCTACCCACCCGCATTCCCCACCACAAACGGCACTCGATGGGGCAACAACTCAATCCGCACGGGCGTAAAGCCAGCCGCTTCGCCGTCGATCTGTAGCGGCGTCGGTTCGTCCGACTCGATCATAATCTGCCGGCCTTTGGCATATCGCACACCCTCAGCCTGCAGGTGCTCGCCCACGCACGCGCGCATGAACATGCCGATCGCCTGGGGCACATCGCTGCACGGCAGCAGGCAGACATCCAGCAGGCCGTCATCGGGCCTGGCTTGCGGGAGGACGGCAAAGCCCGTCCCGTACTCGCGAATGTTGCCGATGAACGCCATCCCGCGCACGCCGCGCCCCAGCACGCGGCCGTCCACTGTCACCGTCAGCCGTGGAAACTCATGCCGCAGCAGCGCCTTGAACGCTGGTTTGAGGTAACTGAGTTTGTCGATTGGCCCCTTGCGGACGCGATCGAGTTCGTGCACGACGGCTGCATCCAGGCCGACGCCGCCGACGATCAGGAACGGCTGACCGTTCGCCGTCGCCGCATCCAGCCGGCAGATGCGCGGCTTCCGCACGGCGGCGATCACCTCCTGTTCCAGATCGCGCTGGCTCCATCGCAACCCCAGATGCAAGCCAAGCAGATTGGCTGTGCCCATCGGCACGATCAGCAGCGGCGGCAGGGCGTCCATCGGCCCGTGCGCAATCATCGCAGCGACAACCGATCGCACCGTTCCGTCGCCGCCGATGACGATGCCGCATCGCGTGTCGCGCCGGGTGAAACAGGCTGCAAGCTGCTTGGCGTCAGCCGGCGTGAACAGCAGCGTCACGCTGTAGCCGGCTGCGCGAAGGGCGTTGTGCAGACGCTCAGCCACCTCCCGCCCGCGCCCGCTGCCCGAGATCGGATTGGCCACCATGAACAGCTCGTCCACGGCAGCCATCGTAATGGACGGGCGGCAGGGATGCGATGTCGGGGTTTTTGAACCACGGAGGCACGGAGACGCGGAGGAGATGGTCACTGGTGATCAGTGATTCGTGCGTAACGGCATTTCGCCTGTGCCACGGGCGTTTCGCACTTGCTGTCTGGGATGGTTCATGCGTGGGCGAGGGCCCATGCCACGGAGCACAGCAGACATCCATCCAAACTATGCATCAACGCCAAGCTGTCATCCTGAGCGCAGCGAAGGATCTCAACCGTTCCTGACGCACCAGATCCTTCGCTGCGCTCAGGATGACATTCTGAAAAGGCTTGCGGCGCTAATGCATACAGTTGGTGTCGCCCGCGGGGTGGCGGGGCACATTGCCATGTGCCCCTGCAGAAGTAGCTCTCGCACTCTGACCTAGAGCCGCTCCGCCAAGACGGACCCTATCGAGCCCCCTTTGTCGCTCAGTCGCTCCGTCGCTTCGTCGCTCACCCACCCCCTCACTCCTCCACCTCCTCCAGATTCCGCCAGCGTTGGCTGCCGTCCTGGAGGGGGGTGAAGTCGGGCGGGGTGTCGGGGTCTTCGAGCAGTGAGCGGCGGGACTGAGCCGCCAGGCGCCGGGCGCGATGGAAAAGGCGGATGGCGACAAGCGCCGCAATCACACTCACGACCGACAGCGCCGTCGCGCTACGCGTCCAGCCGACGGAGGACACGTCATCACCGATCTCAAGCACACAATGCGCGATGACGATCAACATCGCCACGCCGCCAGCCGTCGAAAACGCTCGGCTGCGGTTGATCGCCCGTCGCTCGGCGGTGATCGCCTGGATGCGCAGGCTGTTCAGCCGCCCTTCAGCATCGCGGCGCATGCGCGCTTCAGCCTCGGCATCGCGATCAGCCGGTTCGTCGTCGATGACGAACGGCGTTTCGATCTCCGTCGATCCATCGATCGACGGGATGACCATCGCCTGGCCGCAATGCGGGCAGGGCATCTCGAATGCCGAGACATCGAGCGTCACGCCGACGTCATTGCCACAATGCGGGCACTGCAGGATCTCGGCGCGTTTTGGCGAAGGCTGGGTCATCTGCTCATTCTAACCGACGCGGCGAGGCTGGGGATCAAGCCTGCGTCGGCAGCATCGCACGCGTCACCTCATGCTGAAGGCTCTTGCCGCTCAGGAATCGCAGCGTCTGGTCGATCGCCAGTTGCCCCATCTCCAGGCAGGCCTGTTTCATCGCCCCGGCGATGTGCGGGGTGAGGATGATATTGGGTTCGGACCGCAGCGGCGAATCCGGCGCCGGCGGTTCGGGGTCGGTCACATCCAGGGCGACGTAAATCGGACGCTTGCGGACTTCGGCGATCAGCGCGTTTTCGTCGATAAGTGAGCCGCGGCTGGTGTTGATCAGCACGGCATGATCGGGCAGGAGGCTCAGCAGACGCGCGTTCACCATGTGGTGCGTCTGCGGCGTCTTGGGGGCATGGATCGAGACGACCGGACAGCGGAAGACTTCTTCGAGGCTACACAACTGCACGCCCAGTTCCGCCGCCTGCGACTGCGAGAGGTACGGATCGTACATCCGAATGCGGATGCGGCTGAACTGCTTGAGCTGCTGCACGACCAGCCGGCCGATGCGCGACGCGCCGACGAGGCCGACATCGATGTCCTGCAGCTCGCGCACGTGGTTCAGGCGATCCATCTCGGATCGCGGGGCGTTGCGGCGGTACTGCTCAGCCAGCCACGGCACCTGCTTGAGCATGATCACCATCATGGCGACGGTGAACTGCGCCACGGGCACGGCATTGGCGCTGGCAGAGGTCGTGACGCGGATGCCGCGGTCGTAGACGGCTTCGTCGACGATGCTCTTGACGCTGCCGGCGCTGTGGGCGATGAGCCGCAGGCTGTCGGCGGCTTCGAGCATCTCACGGTCGAATTTCTGGCTGCCCCAGCCCGTGATAGCGACGGTCGCGCCCGACAGCGCCCGGATCAGGTTCGGACGTTCACTGTTGTCGAACGGTCCGCGGATCTCGGCTGCCTCGGACAGACGGTCCAGGTCCTCGCGGCGAAACATTCTCTCGTAGGTCTCCCGTGGCAGGGCCAGGCAGACGACCGGTTTGCTACCCATAAGGCGTACTCCTACAATCAGCCGCTCGACCAACCTTCGGCCGGAGCGGCAACTGGCCGCCAGAGTGTAACGCCATGGCCGACCGCGGTATAGCAACATGAAAATCTCACTGAATCATCTGGTGATCGATGCCCCCCGGCCATCGCCTGCAGCGCGCAAGCCCCCGTGGCTGAAGATGCGCGTCCCCGGCGGCGAAGCGTATTCAAAACTCTATAAGTTGGTGACAGACAACAAGCTGCACACTGTCTGCCAGAGCGCCAAATGCCCGAATTTGGGCGAATGCTGGGCCGCGGGGACGGCGACGCTCATGATTTTGGGCGATATTTGCACCCGATCCTGTGGATTCTGCAACATCGCGACCGGCCGGCCGCCAGAGCTGGACCTGGATGAACCCCGCCGCGTTGGCGATGCCGTCGCCAAAATGCGGCTGAATCACGTGGTCATCACCAGCGTGAACCGCGACGAACTGCCCGACGGCGGAGCCGGCGTCTGGGCGGATACCATCGCCGAAATCCGCCGCCGATCGCCAAAAACCAGTATCGAGGTGCTGATTCCAGATTTCTGCGGGGATTGGGATGCGCTGCAGAAGGTCCTCGACCAGAAGCCCGACATCCTCAACCACAACCTCGAGACCGTCCCCCGGCTGTACAAGACCGTCCGCCCGCAAGCCAAGTATCATCGGAGCCTGAAGTTGCTGCAGATCGCCAAGGAGCAGGGCTTCGTCACCAAGACGGGCATGATGCTGGGCATTGGCGAGGAGGAGCACGAGGTCGAGCTGGTCATCGACGATCTGGTGGCCATCAGTTGCGATATCCTCACGCTCGGGCAGTACCTTCAGCCGACGCCGCGGCATCTGCCGGTTGATCGGTGGGTCCATCCCGACGAGTTCGCCCATTGGAAGGAGCTCGGCGAAGCCCGCGGCCTGCGGCATGTCGAATCCGGCCCGCTGGTCCGCAGCTCGTATCACGCTGAAAAGCAGGTGCGCGCCAACGAAGCCGTCGGCTAGACGTTGCCCACGACGCGATTCCCCTGTGGCACGTGCGTCCCGCACGTGCCTTTCTTTTTCGGGCTGGACGTACAAGACGCCCATGAAGCTGATGGTGTGCCGCGAGGGATCATCCGCGTCCGGAACCTTTTCCCCTCCCGCGCGTCGAAGGGGGTGGATACAGTGATAAACACCATGATGCACTACACCCCCCTTATCGGAATGGTCTCGTTGCTGGCCCTGGTTGGCATGGCTGTTGCCCAACAGCCGCCCGTGCTCAACCTCCAGGACACACCGACGCTCATCGTCAACGGCGATGCCGAGGTCGCCGCCGATCCCGATCGCGCCGTCGTGCGGCTGGGCGCTGTCGCCCAGGCTGCCGATGCAGCCGGGGCGCAGGATCAGGTCAACCAGATCATGCAGAAAGCCATCGCTGCCATCCGCGAGGCGGGCATCGATGAGAAGCTGATCCAGACCGAAGGCCTGTCGCTCCAGCCGGTGTACTCCCAGTCCACGCGCCGCCAGATGGAGGAGGGCGAAGCCCACACCCCCACGATCGTGGCCTATCGCGCCAGCAACACCGTTCGCGTGCAGGTAGAGGATCTGCCGAAGGTCGGCGCCGTGATCGATGCCGGCATCGCCGCGGGCGCCAACCAGCTCCAGGGCATCCACTTCGAGCTGAAGGATGACACCAACGCCCGTGCCTTAGCCCTCGAGCAGGCGACCCAGCGCGCCCGCCAGAAGGCGGAAGTCCTCGCTCGCGCCAGCGGCGTCGAGCTGAAATCGCTGCACAATATCACGGAGAACAGCGTCAGCATCATCGCCCCAGTCTACGGCGGCGGCCTGCGGACCATGCAGATGGAGGCGACGCCCGTTCAGCCCGGCCAGATCCGCGTCCAGGCGACCGTGACGCTGGTTTTCCGTATCGGGGAATGAGTGTTCGAGACGGCAGAAGGTAGTAGACAGAAGCAGCGAGGGCAGAAGGTGGGAGCGGACAGGCTCAGATTTGGGTCTGTCCGCTTTCGTTCTGCCGATCGATGAACGCGCCGCCGGGCGCGTTTATCTGTTTCCTGTGCAGGATGGCCGGGGCCGCCGTATTCCTCGGTCAGCTTGACACTTGTCTCAAACGAGGCAGATAATCGCGTGTTCGCCATGGGAGCGCCGTTGAGCCGAATACTCGAAACTGACAACTATGCCGCTGAGCTGGCACGGGCTGCGGTTTTGCTGAGTGAGGGGCAGCTAGTGGTGCTCCCGACGGAGACCGTCTACGGCGTCGCGGCGCTGCTGACCTCGCCGTCGGCCCGCGAGCGGATCGCGCAGGTGCGATCCGCCGATGACAAGAAGCCCCTGACGATCCATCTGGCATCAGCCCAGGACGCGTCGCGCTATCTGGGCGATGTCAGCGAGCTGGGCCGTCGGATGATGCGAAAGCTCTGGCCGGGACCGGTCGCCTTGCGGTTTGAGGTCCCCGCGGAGCGCCGCCAGGCCGTCGCCAAGGAGTTGGACATCGACGAATCGGCCATCTACGACGGCCAGAGCATCATGCTCCGCTGCCCGGATCACCCCGCGACGCGGCAGGTGCTGCAGCAGGTGGGCGGGCCGGTCGTCATGACGGTCGCCTCCGGTGTCGGCTCGGCGTCACCGAGCCCAGCCGATCTGGCTGAGACGCTCGGCGACCGCGTGGCGCTGGTTGTCGATGCCGGACCCACCCGTTTTTCCAGACCATCCACCATCGTGCGCGTCGGCAAGGACGACTACGAGATCGTCCGCGAGGGCGTGTTTGACCGTCGGATCATCGAACGGATGCTCCGCACGACGATCCTGTACGTCTGCAGCGGCAACACCTGCCGCTCGCCCATGGCTGAGGCCCTGACGCGCAAGCTCCTGGCCCATCGGCTGAATGTCAGTGAAGCCGAGCTCGAATCGAAGGGGTTTTACGTGCGATCCGCCGGCGCTCTGGCGATGCCGGGCGCGCGGGCGACGCCCCAGGCGGTCGAAGCGGTCCGCGAGTTGCAGGCCGATCTGACCAAACACCGCTCGCAACCGCTGACCCTTGAGCTGATCCACCAGTCGGACCTGATCCTCGTGATGAGCAGCGCCCATGCGCGGGCTGTGCAGGCGATGGCGCCTTCCGCGTCCGACAAGATTGTGCTGCTCAGCGATGAAGGAGACATCGAAGATCCGATTGGCGCGGAGGTAGCGGTTTATCGGTCGCTGGCTGCTAAGATGGAACAACTGATCGAAAAGCGGCTGACCGAACGCGGATTGCTCCAAGGGATCTGAAACCGCGGGATGGGCCGCGCGGGGCGTCATGATGAAAATCGCCATTGGATGTGACCATCGGGGATTCCAGGCCAAGCGTCGGCTGCTGCCGCTGCTGCAACGCGACGGCCATGCTGTCGTCGATTTCGGCTGCGATTCGCCCGATGCGTGCGACTACCCCGACTATGCGGCCCCCGTCGCCAAGGCCGTCAGCCGCGGCGAAGCCGATGTCGGCATCCTCCTGGACGGGTCGGGCATCGGTATGTGCGTCACAGCCAACAAGGTCGTTGGCGTGCGTGCGGCTCTGGTGCATGAGGAACTCACCGCCCGCCGCTCGCGCGAGCACAACCACTGCAATGTACTGTGCCTCTCAGCCGACCTGCTGACCGAAGACCAGATCCGCCAGATTGTCCAGGCCTTCCTGGAGACCCCCTTCGGCGCCGGCCGGCATCAGCGGCGCGTCGCCAAGATCCTCGAACTCGACTTCGAGATGCGCGGCGCCGAGATGGACGAGCAGGTCGGCTGACTTCCGCGCCGCCCGCAGTATCCCTTTTCCAGCCGCAGACGCCTGACTGGCCCGTTTTTCCAGGGAGTACGGGCCGATAACGTGTTTGTGCGCACGCTCGCGCACAGAGCTCCCAGCTCAAAAACCTGCCGATCTCGAGTTTTCTCCCTATGCCGCTTGAAGGGTTCTTGCTGACTTGACCGCCTGCGCTCGCGGAATTCTCGCTGATTTCGCGCAGCCGGGGGGAAGGGGTGGACATGCTGCCCCAGGACGCGCGCATCTTCTTTCACCAGCAATGCCTGCATCGCTCAATGAGCCTGAAGCGCGACCGCCGCGCCAATGCTGCCCTCGAAGGTGACCCACGTTGGCGCGTTGCTCCGGGCGACACTATCGGACCATCCCAACACGCACGCCGCGCAAATCCTGCCTATTTTCCGGCAGTCCAAGTTAAGGGGGGCAATCCACGCGTCGATGCATGTCGTGAAGTGAGAGGATAGGGAGTCTGAGAATTATGGGAAGGTCATGAAAACTGGGTAAGACGCGGCTCCACTGGTGACCACGCTGTTCTTCCGGAGGGGAGGAACACCTCACCAACTCGCCAACCGCGGCAAGTCCAGGCTTTCGGACGGAGTGATCCGCCAGCCTTCAGCTCAGCATCCCGCCGACAGGGCACCGTGCCCGCCTCTCTAGCCGTAGTTCGCCGCCGTGGGAGAGAATGATGCGTAAGCCTAAGAAGAAGTACTCGCGCAGGCTTCAGTCCGTTATCGAGTCGCTGGAGACTCGCCGTCTGCTGGCCTCGATCAACATTGCCGATTTCGGTGCCCGTCCCAACGACGGAATCGACGATACCGCGGCCATCCGCGCCGCCATCAATGCCTCCAAACCCGGTGACACGATCCTGTTCACCGGCGGCATCTACGACGTCTCACAAACGATCGAACTCAAGAGCAATCGCACCTACACCGGTGGCGGTACGCTCAAGCGTGCCCCTGGCCAGGACTTCATCCTGACGACCGACGGCCAGAACACCGGGATCAAGATCAACAACCTGACGCTGGACGGCGGCGGTCTGCATGCCGGCAACGGCATGGCGCGCAACATGGAAGTGACCAACACGCGCTTCCAGAACATCACGCGCGGCTACCCGACCGGTAACGCCATTCTGCTCAGCGCCGGCGCCGAGAACTCCAAGTTCAACAACAACACGTTCTACAACGTGATGGGCGAGACCGGCATCTACGGGTTCGTGCGCTTCCACAACGTCGAAATGAATAACAACTATTTCGACACGGTGATGGAAGGCATCCACCTGTGGTATGAGAGCGGTGAAAACCTGCAGGTGAAGGGCAACACCTTCATCCGCATGAAGCGCATGGCCGTCGAGCTGCAGGGCTACAACGCCCGCGGCATCTACGTCGAGAACAACAAGGCCAGCGAGTGGAAGGACCGCTATCACGAGTCGTTCTTCCTCTCGATCGTGAACCAGGGCTACGACATCGTCGTGCGCAACAACCACGGCGCGTCGGGCAAGTTCGGCCAGATCGACCCGGATGCGCACAACGCGCCGGTGGGCCTGGAGATCAGCGGCTGGGGCGTGCTGGTTGAGGGCAACGTCATCGAAGGCTTCCGCGAAGGCCTTCACCTGATGAACATCCGCGACGCGGTCGTCCGCAACAACACGTTCTACAATCAGACGTGGATGGCGATCTGGCGCACAGGCGTCAGCACCGGCCAGTTCAACGGTACGAACCTGCGCATCGAGAACAACACGATCTACAACCCGAAGACGACGGCCTTCATGTTCCATGGTTCGTCGTCGGGCTGGATCGGAAACAACAAGATCACGCTGTTCGGCGGTCAGGAATACTGGGATGCTTCGGGCAGCGCGTTCAACAACGTGACGCGCGCCGGCAACCAGGTGACCAAGGGCACGGGCAATCCGCAGCCGTACACCGGTCCTTCGCCGGTCGGCGGCAATCAGAACAACCCCGCGCCTGTCGAGACCGCTCCGGCTTCGCCCAGCGATCTGAGCCTGAAGATCATCAGCCCGACGCAGATCGATCTGACCTGGAAGGACAACGCGAACAACGAGACCGGCTACAAGGTCTTCCGCCGCGTCTCCGGCAGCCAGGACTGGGTGCTGATCGCCACGCTGGACAAGAACGCCACGACGTACAAGGATGGCACCGCCCAGCCGAACACGACTTACATCTATCGCGTGCAGGCGTACAACGCGACCGGTCACTCGGGCTTCAGCAATGAGCCCAGGGCGACAACGCCGGAACCGGCCAAGCCCGCGCCGGTCGTGCCGCCCGCGGCGCCGACGGGCCTGAAGGTCACCCCGCGCGCGTCCACGCAACTGGACGTCTCGTGGGAAGACCGGGCCAACAACGAGACTTCGTACAAGGTCTTCCGCCGCGAAGCCGGCAGCAATGAGTGGGTGCTGATCGCCACGCTCGGCGCCGACGCCAACCTGTACAAGGACGGCTCGGTCCAGCCGGATCGCGAGTACTACTACCGCGTGCAGGCGGTCAACAGCGCCGGGGTGTCGGGCTTCAGCAACGAGGCCAGCGCCAAGACGCCTGCTGAGAAGCCGACCGAACCGACGAATCCGACCAATCCGCCGGCTGACCAGGCTGGCAGCAAGCCCGGCCTGCTGGCTGAGTACTTCGACAATCTCGACCTGACCAACCGCAAGGGCGTTCGGGTCGACTCGGTGATCGACTTCAACTGGGGCCTGGGCAGCCCGATGGACGGCATCGCGCCTGACACGTTCAGCGTCCGCTGGACCGGCATGATCGAGGCCCGCTACAGCGAGGAGTACACGTTCTACGCCGGCAGTGACGATGGCGTCCGCGTCTGGATCGATGACAAGCTGATCATCGACAGTTGGTACGACCAGCGCCTGACCGAGAAGAGCGGCAAGATCAAGCTCGAAGCCGGCAAGAAGTACAACATCCGCGTCGAGTACTACGAGAACCAGGTCGGCGCTCAGGTTTACCTGAAGTGGTCGAGCAAGTCGCAGGCCAAGGAGATCGTGCCCGCGTCGGCGCTGTCCCACCCGTCCAAGGTTGAGCAGCGGCCGCACGTCGGCAACGGCAACGGTCTGCGGGCCGAGTACTTCGACAACAAGAACCTGACCGGCAAGAAGTTCGAGCGCATCGAGAACGTCAACTTCGACTGGCGCTACGATGCTCCGAGCAACACGATGGGCCCGGATACGTTCAGCGTCCGCTGGACCGGCCAGATCCTGGCGCAGTACAGCGAGGAGTACACCTTCTACACCACCAGTGACGACGGTGTGCGCCTGTGGATCGACGGCAAGCTGATCATCGATGACTGGGTCGACCACTCGTCCACGACCCGCACCGGCAAGATCAAGCTCGAAGCCGGCAAGAAGTATGACATCCGTCTCGAATACTATGAGAACGAAGGTGTCGCCTCGGTGATGCTGGGCTGGTCCAGCAAGAGCCAGCCGTGGGAGATCGTGCCGAAGTCACAGTTGTTCGCACCGGCGACCTCGACCCAGCCGGCGCCGTCGAACGGCGTTGACCTGGCCCGCGGCAAGAAGGCGGTCGCCTCCAGCGCTCAGGATGGCATGTGGCACTGGGTGGATTACCTCACCGACGGCAACGACAACACGCGCTGGGCCAGCACGATGGGCCGCGATGGTGAGTGGATCTATGTCGATCTGGGCGCCGTCTACAGCATCGATCGCGTCCGGCTGAACTGGGAGACCGCGTATGCCAAGTCGTACGTGATCCAGGTCTCCAACGACGCCAAGACATGGACGACGATCTACCAGACCAACAACGGCGACGGTGGCATCGACGATCTGAAGGGCCTCAACGGCGAGGGCCGGTACGTGCGGATGGTTGGCCTGGAGCGCGGCTATCCGGCGGGCTTCTCCCTGTGGAGCATGGAGGTCTACGGCGCCTGATCGCGTCAACAACGACAATCACACGGCGAGCAGCAGGCCCCGGGGCGTTCCTGGGGCTTGCTGTATATACTGACTGCCTATGACAAGCATCCAACTGTTGCGGCGTTTGCGCGAACACCAGGTGTGGGCGAATCATCGGCTGATGGACGCCGCCAGCCGGCTGACGGTCGATCAGCTCAATCGCCAGTTTCCCATCGGTCAGGGGAGTGTGCTGGCGACGCTGGTGCATCTGTACGCGGCTGAATTCGTCTGGCTGGAAGCCATCAACGGCAATCCGCGTCCGATCTCGCCGTTTGAGGTGCGGATGGAGACACTGGCGGAGCTGCAGTCGGCCTGGTCGTCGCTGGAGACGCGCTGGCAGGCGTTCTACGAGACGCTGAAGGAAAGCGATCTGACCCGGATGATTGCCAAGACGTCAGCCCTGGACCCCACCGCGCCGCCGCGCACCACGCCGCTGGCCGACATTCTGCTGCATCTGTCGCTGCACGCGCAGTACACCACAGCCCAGATGATCAACATGCTCCGCCACCTGGGCGTCAAGCCATTGCCCGACCCGATGATGATCACCCTAAGCCGTCAGCAGTCGGCCTGACGAAGTTGGCGGTTGACGGTTGGCAGGATGACAAGGTGAGTCAGAGCGTAGGGCACGCGATTGCGTGCCGGGGCGGGCCTGCCTGCCACCCCGGTTGCGCGATCGATGCCGGCAGGCAATAGCCTGCCCTACGGCGCATGCGATGGGAAAAAAGAAACACGGGCGGATCGCCCGTGCCATGTGAGAAGCGTTCCCGACAGGGGTCGAACCTGTAACCTTCGGCTCCGGAGGCCGACGCTCTATCCAATTGAGCTACGGGAACCTGACTGCGCAAATCTTACACCGCCTTTGCGGGAGTGTAAACGTTCTGCCGTCGGGTCGCGGTTGGCCGGCCGGCGGCTGAGCGGTACACTGAGGACACATCCCGCGACGGGGCCTACGGGAAGGAGAGCCCATGCTCAAACATCAACTGCTGCATCCACAGATTTCGGCTGCCCTGGCCCGTGCCGGGCATAGCAGCAAGGTCCTGATCACCGACGGCAATTTCCCGCACTGGACGCGCCGCGGCCCCAATGCCGAGGTGGTCTACCTGAACCTGGCGCCCGGCTTCACGACGGTGAGCGACGTGCTGAAGGTCCTGGTGACGGCCATCCCGGTCGAGAAGGCTGAGGCGATGGACTACTACCGCACGGGACCCTATGCCCTGTCGTCCGATCCCGAGGCCTGGAGCGACTACCGGCAGCTTCTGGCTGACACCGACTGCGGCGGCAAGCTCGACCTGCTCGAGCGGTTCAAATTCTATAAGGCTGCCGAGGCGCCGGACGTCTGCCTGACGATCGCGACCGGCGATCAGCGGCTTTACGCCAATCTGCTGCTGACGATCGGCGTGGTTCGATGACGCAAATCGCGCGTGCCCGATGGCTGGACGTTTCACATTCCCGCGCTCGCGCCGCCTGAGCGGGCGACTGGCGTTCTCGCGCGTCTTCGAGGGGCGCGTCCGCGCCAGCCGCGGGCCGCTGACGGTCTACGCAGCCGCCAATGGCCTGTCGCACGCGCGGCTGGGCCTGTCGGTGTCACGGCGCGTCGGCACGGCTGTGGTGCGCAACCGGATCAAGCGCCTGCTGCGCGAAGCCTATCGCCTCAGCCAGTCGGAGATTCCCCCCGGCGCCGACTACGTTGTCGTCGTGCGCCCGCACAAGCCGCTGGATCTGACGGCGTATCAGTCCATGGTGGTCGAGTTGACGAAAAAACTGGCTGATCGCCTGCAGAAGGGGGAGGCATCGTAGGGTCCGCTTCAGCGGACCGGTTGCGACGGAAAACGACCAGGTGCTGCAGGGGGGGGATGGCGATCCGCCCTGGTTGCACGGCTCGCAATGTCGCGACCAATCCGTCCGCCGGGGCACATTGCCATGTGCCCTCTACAGAAATGCCGCGTCCGCATCCCCTTCGGCGCCCCGCCGCTCCGTCGCTTCCTATTGCACCGGATTCAACGGCGGCGCGATCAGCTCGATCGATTCGGCGATGCGGCGCAGCAGCAGGCGGTCGGAGCGGTCGTACATGTCATCGACCGTGCGAACGGCTTGCAGCTCCATCATCAGGGCTTCCTTGCGGGCTGGGAGCGAGACGCAGATGAAGATCTCGTGAAAGACGGCTTCGCCGGGCCGTTCGCGCGCGACGCGCAGGCCTTCCTGCAGCATCGCCGTGTGGCCGGCGATCTCAAACGTATAGCCGTTGATGATCTTCCCCTCGCCGGCGCCGACGAAGTAATCCTGCGGCAGCCAGCTCGACGACTCGAAGATCTTCTCGCACGCCAGCGAGAAGGGGTTGGAGACATGCAGGATCCGCAGCGAGCGGACCGGATCGGCGTCGGCGGGGGAGTGAGCGCGGATGGCGGTGCCGGCACGGCTGGACTCGGCATCGATGTCCCAGCCGTCGGGCAGGCGGACGCGCAGCGTGCCGATGGCTTCGGGGCTGCGCAGCGTGACGCCCGTCTGGCGTTCGATCACCGCGCTGACCATCGCCGCGACGCCCACAGACGCCACGAGCACGACGCACAGCACAACCTGAAGCCAGATCCGGCGGCTCGGCGGAATCGGACCCATCTTGGCCATGGCTCCATCCTACTCGCGACCACCGGCGCGTGCATCATGGGTGGGGGGCAATGGGCATTCGCCACTTGTCACTCGAAGCAGCTCGATGGCTTCGTTGTTTAGTGTTTTGTGTTTGGTTGTTTTGTGTTTGGAGCTTGGAGGTTGGGTCGTGAAGCTTCGCGGCACGCAATAGCGTGCCCTCCCCGCTCAGACTTGGGGCTCAGATGCCGGCACGCAATAGCGTGCCCTACCCGCCCTCTGGCGACCGCCAATTGCCACTGCAGACTGCCGACCGCAGACTGCAGACTGACCTGCCGCCAGTTGTCGACTTAGTCGACCCAATCGTCATCGCCGGCGGTCGCGTGAACCACCTGCGGTTCGCGGGCGGGCTGGGGGGTGCGATCGTGCGCCTCAGCCGATGCCGAGCCAGCCGGATGGTGCGTCTCGGCATCGGGGAGCTTGCGGGTGCTGAGGGCTGCCATCAGGCGGCGGACATGCGATTCCAGCGCCGACCGCCCCTGGGGCGTCAGGCGGAACTGTGTGACGGGCTTGCCGTCGCGGAAGGTCTTGTCGATGTCGATCATGCCGGCATGCTGAAGCCGCCGCGCATGCGAGCTGAGGTTGCCATCGGTCAGGCTGGTGCGGGCACGGAGCTGCACAAACTCCTGTTGCTCCTCCACCGCCAAAGCCGTCAGAATCCGCAACCGCCCGGGATTGACCAAAATCGCATCGAAGGCCATGTAAGCGTTATCGGACGGCAGGGCCGGCGGGCTTGAACCCTCTTTCTTGCGGATTTCGGATTGCGGATTCTGGATTTGAGATCTCAGATGGCGGCACGCAATAGCGTGCCCTACCCGCTCAGATTTGGGGCTCAGATGCCGGCACGCAATAGATAGCGTGCCCTACCCGCCCTCTGGCAACCGCCAATTGCCACTGCAGACTGCCGACTGCCGACCACAGACTGATCTGCTGCCTGCCGCCTGCCAAATTGCTACAATCCGAGCCATGACGATCTTCGAACGCATCATCGCCGGTGAGATCCCAGCCAAGATCGCCTACCAGGACGATCAGTGCATCGCCATCCACGACATCAACCCGCAGGCGCCGGTCCATCTGCTGGTCATCCCGCGGAAAGTCATCCCGACGCTCAACGACCTGACCGAAGCCGACGCGCCGCTGGTCGGACATCTGTTCGTGGTCGCCAAAAAACTGATGAACGACCTGGGCCACAAGGACTTCCGCACCGTCTTCAACTGCGGCCCCGGCGCCCAGCAGACGGTCTTCCACCTGCACCTGCACGTCCTGGCTGGCCGGGACTTCACCTGGCCGCCCGGCTGATCGCAATTCTGGATTGCGGATCGTGGATTTGGTCACCGCCGTGGCTCGGGCGCCCCTCGCCCGTGCTATCCCCCAGTGATCTGCATGGGCGAGGCGCCCATGCCACAGTGGATCGCCGCCCCAAACCGCGGGCGAGACCAACATTATGCATCAACATAGGCGGTAGTCGCCCGAAATCGTCATCCTGAGCGTAGCGAAGGATCTCAACCGTCCGAACGCCGAGATCCTTCGCTTCGCTCAGGATGACCTTCGCGAAAGGACTTACGCCGATCATGCATAATGTTGGAGACGCCCGCGCCACAGACACGCAGCCTGCGTCGAGTTGCCGCGAGTGACCAGTGACAGATGGCACCCCTATGGCATCTCCGCCGCCATTGCCTTCAGGTGCTCGGGGGTTGTGCCGCAGCAGCCGCCGATGATCTGGACGCCGGCGTCCAGCAGGGGGCGGACGATGGCGGCCATGTCGGCTGGCGTGGCGGTGTGGACGGTCTTGCCGTTCGCCGTCTGCGGGGGACCGGCGTTCGGCTGGATGATGACAGGCGTCTTACCAGCCGCCTTAACGATGGCTTTGGCGAGCTGGACGTACTGCGGCAGCGTCAGCCCCGAGCCGCAGTTGGCACCAACGATGTCGGCTCCGGCGTCGATGGCGGTCTTGATGGCCTGATCGACATTCGTCCCCATCATCGTGCGGAACACGCCGTCTGCCGATGGGGCACTGAACGCATAAGTTGCGATGACAGTCCAGTAGGAGACGCTCTTGGCGGCTTCGATGGCCAGGCGCATCTCGGCTGGATCGCTCATCGTCTCGATGATGATGGCGTCGGCGCCGCCCCGCTTGAGGCTCATCGCCTGTTCACGGAAGACCTGCGTAAGCTGCTGGGGCGTCGCGGTGCCGGCGGGTTCGAGAAACTCGCCGGTCGGGCCGATGTCGCCCAGCAGATGGCAGTTGCCGCCGACAGCCCGGCGGGCGAGGCGCACCGCCAGCTCGTTGACCTCGGCTGCCCGTTCCTCCAGGCCATGGCGCGCCAAGGCGATCGTGTTGCCGCCGAAGGTGTTGGTGGTGATGGCTTCGCAGCCGGCATCGCGGTAGGCGCGGTGGATGGCTTCCACATCGGCGGTTCGCGTGACATTCCACAGCTCAGCGGCTTCGCCCGGTTTGAGGCCAGCCGCCATCAACTGTGTCCCCATGGCTCCATCGCACAGCAGGGGCCCAAGCGTGAGTCGGTGCATCAGGTCCATCGCAACGTCTCCTGAACAAGCCGGTGCAACACGGCTCGCCGTCATGCTAAACGGCCGGCAAGCCGCTGCGAAGGGGCGTCCGCGTCAAAATACCGCCAGAATCCGCAATCTGTTCGTCAGGTGATAAATCCCTTGCCTGGCGCGTCCAACACATCCGGCTGGGGGGCGTATAATGACCGGCCATGCTCAATTTTCTGCTTGAGACATTCCTGCTGGGGCTGCGCAACCTCCGCCTGCACAAGCTGCGGTCATTCCTGACGGCGCTGGGCATCATCTTTGGCGTGGCGGCGGTGATCATCATGGTGGCCATCGGCGAGGGAACCAAGCAGGCCGCCATGGAACAGCTCGAGCAGCTTGGCGCGACCAACATACTGCTCAGGTCGGTTAAGCCGGGCGAATCGTCCGACACCACGCGCGCGACCAGCCGCGTGCTGGAGTACGGTCTGAAGCGCGTCGACCTCGAGCGGCTGAAGACCATCCCCAATGTCGAGGTGATCGTCCCCCTGCGTGATACCGAGCAGCAGGTCGTCCGCGGGGAGTTCCGCGCTAATGCCTCCGCCATCGGCACGGTGCCCGAGGCGTTTGACGTCATGAAGCTGCGCCTGGCGCGCGGGCGGTACTTCACGCAGCTCGACTACGACCGCCAGGCCCCGGTATGTGTGATCGGAGCCGCCGTTTCCCGGCAGCTTTTTCCCTATGAGGATCCCCTGGGACAGGTGATCCAGGTGGGCTCGCCGTCGGGGGCGATGGTGCTGGCACGGGTGGTGGGTGTGCTCGAGCCCAGCGGCTTGCGCGGCGAAGGGGCATCGATGATCAACCGCGACCTGGACAAAGATCTGTACTTTCCGATGTCGCTGGCGCGGGCCGTCTTCAGCGACACGATCACCCGCCAGCTCGCCGGATCGTTCGAGCGCAAGACGATCGAGCTGTCGGAGATCTGGCTGCAGGTGGGGGACATGTCAGAGGTCGAGACGACGGCTGCGGTGACGCAGAACGTGCTTGAGCAGGCCCACGCCGGCAAGGGGGACTATGAGGTGAAGGTGCCGATCTCGATCCTCCGCTCAGCCGAGCGCGTGCAGCGGCAGTTCAACTTTGTGCTGGGCGGGATCGCGAGCATTTCGCTGCTGGTCGGCGGGATCGGGATCATGAACATCATGCTCGCGGGCGTGACCGAACGAACCAAGGAGATCGGCATCCGCCGGGCGCTGGGCGCCAAGCGGCGTCACATCACGCTGCAGTTCCTGGTGGAGACGACGGTGATTTCGATCAGCGGCGGGGTGATCGGGATCCTGATCGGCTGCGGCGCCGCCAAGGCATTGCCGGCCCTGATCCGCTTGCTGGCGGACGGGGCGAACTATCCGACCAGCATCGCAAGCTGGAGCGTGATCGCATCGTTCGTCGTCAGCGCCGCGATCGGCATCGTCTTCGGCCTGTACCCAGCGATCATGGCGGCGAGGATGAATCCGATCGAGGCGCTGCGGCACGAGTAATGTAGCCGGCAGCGGGCGGCAGATCAGTCTGCGGTCTGCAGTCGGCAGTCTGCAGTAGCAGTTGGCGGTTGCCCGCGAGCGGGTAGGGCACGCGATCGCGTGCCGGCATCTGAGTCCCCAATCTGAGCGGGCAGGGCACGCTGTTGCGTGCCGGCATCTGAATCTCGAATCTCAAATTTCAAATCTGAAATCTCCGATCCCCCCC
>CALEKX010000120.1 GCA_937904525.1 uncultured Phycisphaerales bacterium | reverse complement strand
CTCCCCCTATGCCAGCTGACAACCTATTTCAGGACGGGACACGTCTCTTCGTCTCTCATCCTCCGTCGCTCCGTCGATTTTCCCTTTTCCCCCCAACTTTCAAATCCCTTGCAAACTCACCCCACAGGTTGCCCCGGCGCACGAATTCCTATAATCCCCGGATCCTGACGGGTTAGGAAAGGATGGACATGCAGGAAAAGTTGCTTCAACTGGGGCATTCGCCCGATCCCGATGACGCGTTCATGTTTTACGCCCTGGCGCAGGAGCCGCCGCTGATCGAGACGCACGGCTATCGCTTCAAACATGTGCTCCAGGACATCCAGACGCTCAACCAGCGGGCGCGCAATGGCGAACTGGAAATCACCGCCATTTCCATCCACGCCTACCCGTACGTGGCGGATAAGTACGCCCTGACGAGCTGCGGCAGCAGCATGGGCGACAAGTACGGCCCGATGATCGTTACCCGCGAGCCGATGACGATCGACGACCTGCGCGGCAAGACGATCGCCATCCCCGGCGTACTGACGACCGCCTTCCTCACGCTGCAACTGCTGCTGGGCAAGGGTGAGAAGCTCGACGCCGACAAGCTCGCCAAGGGCGAGCAGAAGCCGGGCAGCGCGCCGTTCTTCTACGAGGTCGTGACTTTCGATCAGATTCCCGCCGCCGTGCAGAGCGGGCAGTACGACGCCGGCTTGCTGATCCACGAAGGCCAGCTCACCTACAAGCAAGCCGGGCTGCATCTGGTCGTCGATCTGGGTGTGTGGTGGTACGAGAAGACGGGCCTGCCACTGCCGCTGGGCGGCAACTGCATTCGTCGCGACCTGGGCCGCGAAGCCATGCAGGCTGTCACCGACATCCTCAAGGCTTCGATCCAGTACAGCCTCGACCACCGCGAGAAGGCGGTCGAGTATGCCCTGCAATTCGGGCGCGACCTCGATCGCAAGCTCGCCGACAAGTTTGTCGGCATGTACGTCAACAACTGGACGCTGGACTACGGCGAGCGCGGCCGGGCTGCGATCGACCGCCTGCTGGGCGAAGGCGCCAAGGCAGGGCTCGTCCCCGCGATCGGCCAGATCGACTACGTGATGGCGAAGTAGAGGTGAGGCGGTCTAGATCGACTCTGCCCAGAAAAGAACGGCTGCACCGGCGATGATGCGGTAGATCGCAAAGGGGACAAATCCCCGCTTGCGCACCCATGCCATGAACCAGGCGATGCACGCCAGCGCGACCGCGAAGCTCACAACGAACCCGACAGCCAGGACGCCCCAGCGATGGAGCGTCATGGCTGTCGGGCTTTCGATGATGAACTGCAGGAGCTTGTAGCCCGTCGCGGCTACCATCACCGGAATCGACAGGAAAAAGCTGAACTCCAGCGCAGCCGGGCGCGAAAGGCCCATGATCTGCCCGCCGGCGATCGTCGCCATCGACCGGCTTGTCCCGGGAAATGCAGCCGCGAAGATCTGCGTGAAGCCGATGACGACGGCCTGCAGGAGCGTCATCTGCTCCATCGTCTGCGTCCGCGCCCGCCGGCTGAAGATCCAGTCAATCACCCACATCAGCACGCCGCCGATGATCAGCGCCCGCCCCATGAGCGGCAGTTCTTCCAGGTTCTCGCCAATCCACTTCTCGATCAGGTAGCACGGCAGGGCGGTGACGACAAACGCGATCACCACCAGTGCCAGCGGATGCGTGAACCAGCCATGACGGGGGGCTGGCGCATCGCTGTCCGGGGAATCGGCGGCGGGAGCGGCCTTCGTGTGAGGCGCGCCGTGCGGATAGGTCCGAATAAAGTCAATGATCCGCTTGCGGAAGTAGACCAGCACCGACAGGATCGCGCCCAACTGGATCACGATCGCGAACATCTTCCAGTAGTCGTCCTGCAGGTCGATGTCCAGCAACTGCTGGCAGATGCGGATGTGCGCGGTGGAGCTGACCGGCAGGAACTCGGTCAGGCCTTCGACGATGCCCAGTACGATGGATAGAACGTAGTCGTTCAAGTGCTTGACGCTCTCCTGGGAGGTTTTATCGGCTGGAAGGGGCGGCGGGGCAAAGGAGCCGGTGATCGCTCACACGATCTTGGCAGTCCGGTAAAGTTGCACCGCACGCTTGATGTACACATAGGAGCTGAAGATCGTGATCGCCACCGTCACCCAGATGCACAGATCGCGCAGGTAGCGGGCGGGGGCTTCCCAGCCGATCTCCTTCAGCCAGGGGCGGAAATCCACGTATGCGAGGATCACCATGATCGTGATCGACTGGATCACGAGCTTGAACTTGCCGCTCCACGCGGCGCCGAAGCTGTGTCCCTGCGCTTCGCTGATCCCCCGCAGGCTGGTTACCAGCAGCTCCCGGCCCAACAGCAGGATGACGATCCACGGCACAACGCCGGTGATCGTCGTCACCTGCAGCGGATCGGTGCCCGCCTGCTCGGTCGACGCAGGGATGATGAAGTTCTTGCCGGCGAAGAATGTGAAGCTCCCCAGCACCAGGATCTTGTCCACGAACGGGTCCACGATCCGCCCGAACGTGCTCTCCACCTGCCATTTGCGAGCCAGGTGTCCATCCAGAAAGTCGGTGAACAAAGCGACCCCATACAGCGCCGTCGCCACCAGCAGAAACGTCGGGTGGCCGCGCACTTCGTACTGGTACACCGCCAGCATCACGAAAAAGACGATCGCCAGCAGCAAACGCAGTGCTGTCAACGAATTGGGCACATGACGAAACATCTGGCGGGATTGTAAGACTTTCTGCGGGCTCTACCAAATGGGAGACGCCTGGGTGGTGCGGCATTTGCGTGCCTTGCCGGACATTGCTTCCCGTCCCCAGCAAGGAGCCTCTCATGAGCAAATGCGAGTTCTGCGGCAATGAGTACGACAAATCGTTCGAGGTGATCATGGCCGGCCAGCCGCACACCTTCGACAGCTTCGAATGCGCCATCCAGGCCCTGGCACCCCGATGCGCCAATTGCGGTGTGCGCATTGTCGGTCATGGGCTGGAGTCCCAGGGTACGTACTACTGCTGCCGGCACTGTGCGGAAGCGGCGGGCGTGCAGGGGATGACGGACCGGACGCAGTAGCGGAGCTACCGCAGGAAAAGCTGGTCCAGCCAGCGGCCGATCTGCGGGACGTACAGGCAGGCCAGCGTGCCGATGGCGAACAGCACCGTCGCCATGCGAACCCCCGCATCCTCGAACAGGGCGTCGACCGGCCGATCCGACCGGCCCAGCAGGGCCCGGCGGTAGAAGCGGTAGATCGCGATGACCACCAGGGGCGTGAGCAGCGCCAGCCCGATCGCGCGACCGCCAAACTGCTCGGCTGCGTGCGGGCTGAGCGTGTACATCAGATAGGTCATGATGGCGAGCGTCGCACTGACGCCCAGCAGCCAGTGCAGTTCCGGCCCGCGGTCATATCGCGCCGTCGGCTGCCAACCGCCAGCCAGGCCATCCTCGCGGGCGCTGGTGATATCCGCCAGCCGCTTGGCGAATCCCAGGTACAGGCAGAGGAAAAAGACGCACAGCACCATCCAGATACTGAGCGGGACGGCAATCGCCGCCGCGCCCGCGGCTGCGCGCAGGACAAAACCGAGTGACAGCGTCACCACGTCCACCATCACCACGCGCTTGAGGCGCATGTTGTAGACGAGCTGCAGGCCGATGTAGATTGCGAAGATCGACCCCAGCAACACGTTCAGGCTGAACCCGATCGCCATCCCCGCGACGATGCAGCCGAGGCCGAAGATGGCCGCGTGCTTCGACGGGATCATCCCGCTGGCCACCGGGCGATGCCGCTTCATCGGATGGTGGCGGTCTGATGCAACGTCCAGCGCGTCGTTGATCGCGTAAAACCCCGACGCCATCAGGCAGAATCCCATGAAGGCGAGGATCGATTCGATCCACGCGGGGCCGTTGAGCAGGTTCTGGCTGAACACCAGCGCCGCCAGGACAAGGACGTTCTTCGTCCAGTCCACCGGGCGCATCAGCATCAGGTAGGCGATCGGCGCCGGCATCGGCCGGTGTGGCGGGGGAGCCGGCGGCGGGGCTGAGACTGTGCGCGCAGCATCCTGCATTGGTGCATCCAGTGTATCGGGTGTCCGGCAGCGGCGCTACACTGACCTGCGTCTGATAACTGCGTCTAGAAGGGAAAGATCAGCGGCGTCAGGCCCACAACCACCGTCATCACCAGCAGATCCAGCGGGATGCCAATCCGCAGATAATCGCTGAAGCGATACCCGCCTGGGCCATAGACCATCAGGTGGGTCTGGTAGCCCAGCGGCGTGGCGAATCCGCCGCTGGCGGCTAGCGCCACTGCCACCGCAAACGGCATGAAATCGACGCCCAGCCCCCTGGCCGCGGCATAGGCGATTGGAAAGGCCAGTGCCGCGGCGGCGTTGTTGGTAACCACCTCCGTCAGGATCAGCGTGACCAGGTACACGCCCAGCAGCACGCCCCATGGCCCCCAGGCTTCGAAGACCCGCATGAGGCCGTGGGCCAGGCCGGCGGCTGCGCCGGTCGCTTCCATCGTGCGCCCGATTGCCAACGCCGCCGCGATCGCCAGCAGCACCGACCATTCGATGCTCTGCCGCGCCTGCGTGCCGGAAATGCAGCCGAACAGCAGCATCAGCCCCGCCGCAACCAGCGACGCATTGAAGACGCTGATCCGCGAGGCCCATTCCCATGGCAGCGCGCTCAGCGCAAGCGCGATTACCAGGCCAACCAGGATCAATCCCGCCGTCAGCGCCTTGTCGTGGCGGGGCGGCGTGGAGTTTTCCACAGCCGAGACGAGGTAGAAATCCCGGCTGTCGCGATATTGCTGGACGAAACGCGGATGCGTCTCCAGCAGCAGCGTGTCGCCCGGCTCCAGGATGATGTCGCCGATCTTGCGGTTGATGCGTTCGCCGTTGCGGTGCACGGCAATGACGGCGGCGTTGTAGCGTGTGCGGAACTGGCCTTCGCGGATCGACTTGCCGATCAGCGGGCAGGTGTTGCTGACGACGGCCTCGATCAGGCAGCGGTGAGCGCGCGGATCATCGAGCTTGAAGACCTGATCCGTCGCCGGCAGCAGACCGCGAATCCGCTGCAGCTCAGCCACGGATTCGACGACGCCGGCGAAGATCAGCCGGTCTCCGCCGCGAAGCACCTGTTCCGGGCCGACGGCGACGATGGTTTCGTCGTCCCGCTGGATTTCCATGAGGTACGCGCCGACCAGATGCCGCAAGCCGGCCTGGTCGATCCGCAATCCGTCGATCGCGCCGCCCGGCTGGACGAGCATCTCAACGATGTACTGTCGCGGATCGCGGAGCTGTGCCGATGCACCTTCGCGCTTCGGCAGCAGGAAACGCGATGTCAGCACAATAAAGCCGGTCCCGACGATCGTCGCCGGTAAGCCGACCGCGCCCAGCGTGAACATCGAGAACGGCCGCATCCCGGCGTCGGGATTGAGCCGCAGCGTCTCGAGGATCATCCCTTGCACGACCAGGTTCGTGCTCGTGCCGATCAGCGTGCACATACCGCCCAGCAGGGCGGCGTAACTGAGCGGGATGAACAGCTTGGCCGGGCTGATGCCGATGCGCTTGGCCCAGTCGTTGACGACGGGCATGAACATGGCGACGACGGGCGTGTTGTTGAGAAACGCGCTGATGCCGGCCACCGGCAGCATCATGCGAAGCTGGGCGCCGATGGTGGTCGTCGGTCGACCGAGCAGCCGCTCGCTGATGAGCTTCAGCCCGCCGGTCTGCGTCAATCCGCCAGCCACGACGAACAGCACCGCCACGGTGAGCATGCCTTCGTTGCCGAAGGCCATGGCCATTTCCCGCGGGCTGGGGAAACTCGAGCCGGGCACCAGCCCCAGCGTCATGAAGACGGTCATGCCCGCCAGCAGGATCAGATCCGGCCCGGCGAGATTACGTGCCAGCGCCACGAGCATCAGCACGACGCCGGCAAGTGTGACCCACGCTTCCCAAGTCATGGGGCGGTATCGTACGTTTCCTATAGGATTTGTCGATCCGCCCGGCGGTTGCATCCGTCAGCCGGGGTGACACAATCGCCGCTTCGATGATCGACACCCATTGCCATCTCACCGATCTGCGTCTTGCGGAGCAACTGGACGATGTGCTCGCTCGCGCCGCGACTGCGGGCGTGCGGCAGATGATCACCATCGGCACGGATCTGGACGACGACCAGGCCGCGATCACCCTGTGCGAGCGGCTGGCCAATGTCCGCTGTGCCGTGGGGATCCATCCGAACTACGTCACCGAAGCCCATCGCCAGCAGGTCAGCCGGCTGGGCGAACTTCAGGCCCATCCCGCCGTGCTTGCGATCGGGGAAATGGGCCTGGACTACCACTACGATCGCGCGCCGCGGACGTTGCAGCGGGAGCTGTTCGAAGCCCAGCTTCAGATCGCCGATCAGGTCGGCAAGCCCGTCGTCATCCACTGCCGCGAAGCGGTGGAGGATACCCTGGCCATTCTCCGCCAGTTTCCGCGCGTGCGGGCGGTGTTTCACTGTTTCACCGGGACGCCGGAAGAAGCCGAGGCGATCGCGTCAGCCGGCTACTGGATCGGATTCACCGGACCGGTGACGTTCAAGAAGAACGATGCCCTGCGCGAGGCCGCCCGCCGCGTGCCGATCGATCGGATCGTGGTGGAAACGGATGCCCCATACCTCTCCCCCGAGCCGATGCGGAAGCAGAAGACCAACGAACCCGCCCTGGTGATCCACACAGCCGCCGTCGTCGCCGGCTTGCATGGGTTGAGCATCGAGGCGTTTGATGCGAGGACGACGCAGAACGCCAAAGAGCTATTCGGGTGGCCGGGGGCGTAGCAGACACAAGTCAGAAGAGAGAAGCGAGAAGGCAGAAGACAGAAGCGGAGACGCAGTGCAGGGCTCGTGTGCGGGCCGAGATCACGCGTCTATCAGCCATTACCACCACCGCATCCGCACGCGGACTTGCCGGTGTTCGGTCGCACCTCCGCGCTTCTGCATTTCTGCGGTGAACAGCCTTAGCCCTGCATGCAGATACTCGCTTCCATGCGGGCATTGGGCTCGGGGACGTCAAGCTGCTGAGCGGCGGCGCCAGCTTTCTTTTTCTGCAGCTCCTGCATGAGCAGGGCCCACGTTTCCCGCTGGTACTGAAGGATTTCGAGGGCTTCGTCGAGGGCCTTGACCTCGTGCGTGACATTGGCGTCGACGAGGCGGCGGTAGACGAAGTTGTAGAGGCTTGCCAGCTTGGCGCACAGATCCGGCGCGACCTCGTGCTTGAGGGTGCTCATCAGCTCCAGCACGATCTTCTGGACGCGGACGATGAGCGTGTAGCTTTCCTCGTAGCGCTTGTTGTCCAGCGCTGCGCGAGCCTGTTGACCGAAGCGCAATGCGCCGTCGTAAAGCATCAACTGAAGCTGCTCGGGCGTGGCTGTCAGGACCTTGGTACGAAGATAATGCTGCGCGCCTTGAGGATTCATGATCAGAATAAGGGGGTTATGCCCTGTGTACTATCGGCCACACGTGGGTTGGGGGTTGATGAGGGAAGTGCTGGAAAATGACCAGCCGGTGCGGGTTGACGCGCACGGAGGGGTATTTGGCGATCGGATCGGCGCGACAAACAGCGTCTCGATTGCGGCAATTAGCCGCAGGTGAATCAGGCATCCGCACACGAGCGATGTGAATTCTATAACCGTTTGTTACAAAAAGAGTTATTGGCGTGATCGCGGCGCTGCGTCCCGGTGGTCGAATCCGGGCGTCTGATGACACTATGAAACCGAGTCTCAATTAGCTATTCTGCGTCTCGACCTGCAAGAAAGGCTGGACGCCAGATGAGCAAGGCTTGCGAAGTGCCAGGATGTGTCAAGCCGCCGATGGTGGGCGACTGCCGGTTGAACCAGCTCGGGATCGGCTGCCGCGGAGCGGTGTGTGGTGTGGAAGGCGATGCCGACCTGCGCCGCCGCCTGCTGGAGATGGGATTCTGCAACGGCGCGACCGTCGAGGTCGTCCGTCGCGCGCCCCTGGGCGATCCGATCGAGTTCCGCTTGCGCGGCTACTGCCTGTCCCTCCGCCAGGAACACGCCAGGTTCGTGAAGGTCACGGTCGCTTCAGCCTGACGCAGGAATCTCCACGGCGACCGTTCCCGCAGGTGCCACGAGTTCATGCACGATTGCACCTTCACCATCGAGCCCACGCGCACGACATCGGCTGACGTGATCGTTGCGCTGGCGGGCAATCCCAACTGCGGAAAAACAACGATTTTCAACGCCCTCACCGGCCTGCGGCAGAAGGTGGGCAACTACCCCGGCGTGACGGTCGAGAGGAAGACCGGCCGCTGCCGCCTGAGCGGGGGGCGCTGGGCGAGCATCATCGATCTGCCCGGGACATACTCGCTGATCTCACGCGCCCCCGATGAGCGCATCGCGATGGAAGTCCTGCGCGGCTTGCGCGAGGATACGCCGGCGCCGCAGGTCGTCATCGCCGTCGTCGACGCCAGCAACCTCCAGCGGAATCTCTATCTGGTCAGCCAGCTCATCGAAGTCGGCCGACCGCTGGTGATCGCGCTGAACATGCTCGATATCGCCCAGCGGCGGGGGATCCATGTCAACGCAGGTGCGCTGGAGAAGGCATTGGGCGTACCTGTCGTGCCTGTCGTGGGGCATCGCAAGCAGGGGATCGCGGAGCTGATCGCGGCGATCGACCGGGCAGCCGTCGCGCCGATGCCGGCATTTCCGCTGCCCGAGGCGATGCGCGCGGAGATCGAAAAGCTCGCCCCGCACGCCGGCCGCCATGCCGAGCGGCTGCTCATCGGCGACCATGCCGAAGATGTGCAGCGCCTCGCCCGTCGCGACGACATCGCCCCAATCGTGTCTGCCTCGATGGCCCGCCTGCGCGAGCAGGGCATCGATCCGATGCAGGCTGACATCGAAGCCCATTACCAGTGGATCGACTCGATCACCGAGCAGGCGACTCATCGTGGCGCGGGCTATCAGCCCGTGAGTGATGGCCTGACAGCCCATGCCACAGGCAGCCCGCTCGTCTATGCGCCGCCGAAAACTTTGACCGAGCGGGCGGATGCGATCCTCATCCACAAGGTCTGGGGACTGCTGATTTTCGCAGCCATCATGGGGGCGCTGTTCTATTCGCTGTTCTTCATCGCCGACCCGATCATGGGCTGGGTGGAGGAGGGCGTGGCATGGCTGGGCGGGCTGGTGACGGAGCATCTGCCCGAAGGGCCGATCCGGGACCTGTGGGCCGATGGGATCGTCGCCGGCGTGGGAGCCGTCGTCGTCTTCGTGCCGCAGATTGCGCTGCTGTTTCTGTTCCTGGCGGTGTTGGAAGACAGCGGCTATCTGGCGCGGGCGGCGTTTCTGATGGATCGCCTGCTGCGCGGCGTCGGCTTGCATGGCAAGAGCTTTATTCCGCTGCTCAGCAGCTTTGCCTGCGCGATTCCGGGGATCATGGCGACGCGGACGATCGAGGATCGCCGCGATCGGCTGGCCACGATCTTTGTCGCGCCGTTCATGAGCTGCTCGGCGCGCCTGCCGGTGTACATCCTGCTGATCGGAACGTTTTTCGCGGGGCTGAGCGCCTGGGGGCAGGCTGCGATCATGCTGAGTCTGTACGTCCTGGGCATTCTCGCCGCAGCCGGCACAGCCTGGATCTTCAAGCGATCGCTGCTGAAGGGGCAGTCGTCCGCGTTCATCCTCGAGCTGCCGGTCTACAAGATCCCGCAGATCTCGCAGATCGGCAGGACGGTTTGGACCAACAGCAAGGCCTTCATTGTGCGGGCGGGGACAATCATCTTCTGCCTGAGCGTGATCCTGTGGGCGATGGCGTATTATCCGCGGTTGCCGGAGGAGCGAATTGCGCAGATGGAAGCCGATATCAGGGCAGCTCCCCCGATAGAGTTAACAGCTCCCTGGATTACAGCTCCGCCCCCAACCGATACCGCGGCGATGCGCGCGGAGATTCTTGAGGAGAATCTGCGTGCTTACATTCCGGAGGCCATCGCCTCCGCCCAACTCGAACACTCGATTTCCGGCCGTCTCGGCCATGCGATGGAGCCGGTGATCCGTCCGCTGGGGTATGACTGGAAAATGGGTGTTGGCCTGGTGGCTGCGTTTGCAGCCCGCGAAGTCTTCGTCAGCCAGATGGCGATCGTCTACAGCGCCGGCGATGCCGAGGAGGACGCCACGGATCTGCAGGCTTCGATGCGGGCGGATACGTATCCCGACGGCAGGCCCGTCTGGACGCCTGCGGTGGCAGCCAGCCTGCTGGTGTGGTTTGTGCTGGCGATGCAGTGCATGAGCACCGTCGCCATCGTCCGCCGCGAAACCGGCACCTGGCGCTGGCCGATCCTGATGATCCTGTACATGAACGCACTGGCGTATGTGGCGGCATTGCTGACCTACCAGATCGGCTCGCGGCTGGTATGAGGGACGTCGCCAGAGATAGAGCACGGATGGACACGGATACAGCCGAGTTTGGATCGTGCCTCGTAGCACCCATCGATCCAAAACCCGCCATCCGAAATTCGAGGAAGCCATGAGCCTTCTACTCCAACATCTTGTGGTGCTCGTCCTGGTGGGGGCGTGTGTTGCGGTGGTGGGTGTGGGGGCGATACGGACCCTGTGGGGTGCGAAAAGCCAGGTAGGTAAGTGCTGTTCACGGGGATGTGGGGCGGCGGAGGCGGATTCCGGGAAGGCGGCCCAGCGGATGGTCTTCGTGCCGGCGGATAGCTTGAGATTGCGGAAGTGAGGGCTGGTAGTTTTTTTGGTGTGAGTGGCCTTGCATTTGGGAAAGCGGTCGCTAAATTCCCCGCATCATCGAACCACGTGAGTGGTTCTGGCGTAAGTAGTTAGCTGCGAACGCCGTCAACGAAGCGACTCGAAAAAATTAAGTCGCACCGCTTGACGAGACGAAATTGAAGGCTATACTTCGCCGCTCGTAATCGGGAATGCGGTTGACACCGCTGACTCGAATGCGGTAAGAGGAAAGAGGATCAGACGCCTCAAAAGGAAGCAGCAGTTTGAGCTGGACTCGAACGTCATCCCGCCGCTAGTTTCCGGTTGACCCCCTCACAATGGAGTCGCCGGGATAACGGCGACCGTGCTTCAGGAATGATCCAGGATCATTCGCGGAAGCGATTTCGCCGAACTCGAATGAGTTCGCCGTCTGCAGGCTGATCTGCCTGGTGCCGGCTAACTCACCCGCGTTCGGCGGGACAGGTCTGCTCGAAGTAAGACGTCGGCGCGAGCCGGCGAAACTGCCGAAGGCAGGCGTGCTCTTTGACAAGTGAATACGAGGTTCAATTCAAGGTAAGAAAGACACTTGCGGTGTTCACCCCTGCGAGGAACGTCCCCCGTTCCAAGCTTTCCGTCGGGTGAGCATCGTCGAGCACCTTTTTCGGTGAATGATCCGTTGTCGATCTGCCAGGCTCGTATAGCTGGCAGCCGTTTCCACCACGCCCGGTGGATGCGGGATTGTGGTTGTTGGGGTTGGATTGTGGAGTCAAATCTGCAATCCAAAGTCCAAAATCCGCAATCTGCGTTGACGGTGATCGATAAAAGTGATCAAGCTACTAAGGGTGTGCGGTGGATGTCTTGGCATCGAGAGGCGATGAAGGACGTGGTAGCCTGCGATAAGCCACGGGAAGCCGGCAAACAGGCGTCGATCCGTGGATTTCCGAATCGGGAAACCGGGCTGGGGTAATACCCAGTCACTCCCGGCTGAATGCATAGGCCGGGTAGAGCGAACCCAGGGAACTGAAACATCTAAGTACCTGGAGGAAAAGAAAAAGACATTGATTCCGTCAGTAGCGGCGAGCGAAAGCGGACATAGCCCAAACCAGGCTTCGGCTTGGGGTTGCGGGCGCCTTGAGGGGTTACAAAACCGTTGATAGCAGAACTGTCTGGAAAGGCAGACCAGAGAGGGTGATAGTCCCGTAAGCGAAATCGACAGGTCCCCTTTGAGAGGCGTACCAGAGTAGCATGGAGCTCGTGGAACTCCGTGTGAAGCTGGCCGGCCCACCGGCCAAGGCTAAATACTCCTCGATGACCGATAGCGAACTAGTAGGGCGACTGAACGATGAAAAGCACAGCTATTAGCTGAGTTAAAAGTACCTGAAACCGTACACTTACAAGCGGTCGGAGCACTATGCCCCTTTTGGGGAATGTGTGACGGCGTACCTTTTGCATAATGGACCGGCGAGTGCATGTATGCGGCAAGGCTAAGGTGTTTCGCACCGGAGCCGTAGCGAAAGCGAGTCTTAAGATGGCGTGAAGTCGTATGCATGCGGCCCGAAACCCCGTGATCTACCCGTGGCCAGGTTGAATGTTCCGTAAAAGGAACAGAAGGACCGAAGCCGTGAACGTTGAAAAGTTCTGGCATGAGCTGCGGGGAGGAGTGAAAGTCTAATCAAACGGGGAGATATCTGGTTCTCTTCGAAATGCCTTTAGGGGCAGCCTCGAGTCATTAGTCTGTGGGGGTAGAGCTACTGAAAGGAGATGGGGGGCTACCCGCCTACCCACTCCTACCAAACTCCGAATACCACAGACCGTATCTCGGGAGTGAGTCCGCGAGGGATAATCTTCGCGGTCAAAAGGGAAACAACCCTGACCGTCTGCTAAGGTCCCTAAATCCAGCTTAGTTCGAAAGGAAGTTTTTCTGCAGTGACAGCCAGGATGTTGGCTTAGAAGCAGCCACCATTTAAAAAGTGCGTAATAGCTTACTGGCCGAGCAGAGAAGCGCCGCAAATGATCGGGAATAAGTTGGATACCGAAGCAGCGGGCCCTGACTTCGTCAGGGCGGTAGAAGAGCGCTGCACTCCGCGTTGAAGCCGTACCGTGAGGAGCGGTGGAGCGTGTGCAGGTGAGAATGCCGGTATGAGTAACGATAATGCAGGTGAAAATCCTGCACGCCGAAAGCCTAAGGTTTCCTGGGGAAGGTAAATCCGCCCAGGGTTAGTCGGCACCTAAGGCGAGGCCGAAAGGCGTAGTCGATGGACAGCGGGTTAATATTCCCGCACCAGCCATGGCGGTTGAACCTGTACGTGTGGTTTGTCTAAGCCGGTCCCCCGACTAGTCGTGGGGGTCCCGCAAGGGCGAGGGCGCTTTGACCCGAAGCCGGTGGCGACAGATCCGAGAAGAGCGTACAGGGGACAAAATGGTTGACCGTACTAAAACTGACACAGGTAGGCGAGGAGAATATCCTAAGGCGCTCGAGAGAACTGTGGTTAAGGAACTAGGCAAATTTACCCCGTAACTTCGGGATAAGGGGTCCCTACCCACCTCGGTGGGAGGGCGCAGAGAAAAGGCTCTGGCGACTGTTTATCAAAAACACAGCTCTGTGCTAACTCGCAAGAGGATGTATACAGAGTGACGCCTGCTCGGTGCCGGAAGGTTAAGGAAGTAGGTCAGGACTTCGGTCCGAAGCTTGCAACCGAAGCCCCGGTAAACGGCGGCCGTAACTATGACGGTCCTAAGGTAGCGAAGTTCCTTGTCGGGTAAGTTCCGACGCGCATGAACGGCGTAACGACTGGAGCACTGTCTCAACCACAGACTCGGTGAAATTGAAGTGGCGGTGAAGATGCCGCCTACCCGCAGCAAGACGGAAAGACCCCATGCACCTTCACTATAGCCTGGTAGTGACGCCGGCTGTGGACTGCGTAGGATAGGTGGGAGGCGATGATCCCCTGGTTCTGGCCAGGGGGGAGCCAACGGTGAAATACCACCCTGTTTGCAGTCGTCGTCTCACCCCGTTCCGTGAATCCGGGCGGGGAACATTGCTAGGTGGTTAGTTTGACTGGGGCGGTCTCCTCCAAAAAGGTAACGGAGGAGTGCAAAGGCAGGCTCAGACCGGTTGGCAATCGGTCGTCGAGCGTAAAGGTAGAAGCCTGCTTGACTGCGAGAGCGACAGCTCGAGCAGAGATGAAAGTCGGCCTTAGTGATCCTGTGGTCCCGTGTGGAAGGGCCATAGCTCAACGGATAAAAGGTACGCTGGGGATAACAGGCTGATCGCATCCGAGCGTCCATAGCGGCGATGCGGTTTGGCACCTCGATGTCGGCTCATCACATCCTGGGGCTGAAGGCGGTCCC
>CALEKX010000119.1 GCA_937904525.1 uncultured Phycisphaerales bacterium | reverse complement strand
TCGTTGACAGGAGAGTGCCTTTCATGGATAGGGCACGCTATTGCGTGCCGGAATCGCTCACGGAACGTGCGGCAGGCGGCAGGCAGTGATGAGTCTGCGGCCTGCAGTCGGCAGTGGCAGTTGACAGTGGATGCCGCGCTTCGAGTTACGGCGAACGACAAGTGACAAATGCCCAGGGACAACTCGCCAAATCCGCAATCCGAAATCGAAATCACTTCCCCTCCACCCTCACCTGTCGTGTCTGGTCCTTGCCGACCTGCAAGCCGCCGAGTTCGGGCGTCCAGCGGATGGGTTTGACCTCATCCTCGTACTCCTCCGCGTTACGGAAACGCTTGCGGCGGAGGACCTGGTTGGCTTGCTGGATCTTGGCCCATCCGCCAGCCTGATTTTCGAAATAGTAGAGCTCGACGCGCCAGATGATCTCGCCCTCGGCGGCATTGTGGAATGCCCGCCGACGCTCGAGCTGGACGAGGGCGACCGCGCGATCGTGATTGCCGTCGAGGCGGAGGATCTCGGCTGAGTCGTAGAAGCTCGGCACGTCCTGGACGATGGCGCGGATCTGCTCGCGGTCGTCATCCGTCAGCGGCGTGGCCTGTTCAGCCGCGATGGGATCGACGGCTTCGTACCAGCCCATGTTCACGCCCGCGAGGATCGTGCCGCCTTTGAGGCGGAGCTCGATGTCGTATGGCGTATCGGGCAGGAGTTTGTCGAAGCGGACCGTCCCGCCATCGACGATGCCGTCGGTCTCAAGCTGCATCGACCGCACCTCCGCCAGCGCCGAGCGGACCTCGGCTCCGTCGACGACAACCTCGATCACCTGCCCCCGGGCCAGGCCCGGCAGGAGCAGGAGGGTCATGGCGAGGCACAGAACGGCTGGGCGGAGGGCAAGGTCCAGGCGGTTGGTCATGGGCTGGCTCATGGTGTTGAGAGACGTCGGAGACGATCGTTCCGGCTGGCAGCATGATACCGCCTGCGCGGAAAACTGCCGCAAGCGCCGCCCAGCGGCCGATAAACGCCTTCATGCGTGCGTTTAGCCGGCCGTTTGTCTTTGTCGGACAAAGTGCCATCGATTTCCTGGAGATGATCGGGGGGCTGGGGCTGCTGATCATGGACACAGCCCGGCAGGTGCGGCGCGCGCTGGTCGCCAAGCGGGGCCGGCGGCTGGGCTGGGCCAACCTGTGGGCCCAGATGGACCGGGTGGGGGTTCGGAGCATCCCGATCGTCTCGCTGGTGTTGTTCTGCATCGGCTCGATCCTGGCGCTGCAGATGGCGCCCATCCTCGAGACGTTCGGGATGGTTTCGAGCGTGGCCGACATCATCTCCGTGGCTGTTTTTCGAGAGCTGGGGCCGCTGGTGAGCGCGATCGTGCTGACCGGCTTTGCCGGGGCGAGCATCGCAGCCGAGATCGGAACGATGGTCGTCTCCGAGGAGATCGAAGCCCTCCATGCCCATGCGATCGATCCGGTGCGCTTCCTGGTCGTGCCGCGCGTGCTGGCGACGACGATCATGATGATTTGCATCACGATCGTGGGGGACCTGGCGGGCATCATCGGCGGCATGACGATGTCGCAGCTTTTCCTGGGGGTGGGATTCGAGCAGTACAGGGTGCGGACGTTCGCCATCCTGGACCTGCGCGATTTTGTCACCGGCTTGGTGAAAGCCGGCGTCTTCGGCCTGTTGATCAGCTCACTGGCCTGCTACCTCGGCCTAGCCGTCCGCGGCGGCGCCCAGGGCGTCGGCCAGGCGACGACAAAGACGGTGGTGTTGACGATTGTGGCTTTGATTGCGGTGGATCTGATGTTTACGGCGGCGTTCTACGCGTTGGGATGGTAAGAGTTGGTCATTGGTCACTTGTCACTTGTTATTTGCCGGGCGCCGTGCTCAGGAAGGCGCTCACCTGGGCAGTTGATGCACACGCTGCGAAAACTGGCGAGTGACCAGTGACAAATGGCCAGTGACATCCACGGAACATGCCCGATATCGCGATCCAGGTTCAGTCCGTCACCAAGCGGTTCGGCACAAAGACCGTCCTCGACGGTATCTGTCTGGACGTATATCGCGGCGAGACGCTGGTGATTCTGGGTGGGTCGGGGTCAGGGAAGTCAACGTTGCTTCGGCTGATGATCGGCAATGAGTCGGTCGATGGGGGGAAGATCCTGATCGACGGCAAGAACCTTGCCGAGATGAGCGAAGCCGAGCTGACGGCCTATCGCAACTCGATCGGCGTGCTGTTTCAGAGCGGCGCGCTGTTCAACTCGATGACCGTTGCCGACAACGTCGCATTGCCGCTGCGCGAGCATACGGATCTGCCGGAATCCACCATCGAGATCATGGTGAAGATCAAGCTGGAGCTGGTGGGCCTGCGCGAGCATGCCCACAAGATGCCGGCTGAGCTGTCGGGCGGGATGAAAAAGCGAGCCGGGCTGGCGCGGGCGATCGCGCTGGATCCGAAGATTCTGTTCTACGACGAGCCGTCCGCCGGCCTGGATCCGGTCACCAGCGCCGAGATCGATCAGCTCATCCTGGACCTGAACAACAAGCTGGGCGTGACCAGCGTGGTCGTGACGCACGAGATGGATTCGGCGTTTCGCATTGCCGATCGGATGGTCCTGCTGGACCGCGGGCGTTTTGTTGCATCAGGTACGCCTGACGAGATGCGGAGCAGCACCGATCCGCTGGTGCATCAGTTTGTGCATGGCCTGGCGGAGGGGCCGTTGACGGATCGTCGCCGCGCTGGCGGCTACGAGACGGATCTGCTCGGCGACGGCTGAGCGCGATGTTTGCCATCGATGAAAGACTGACATGAACAAGGATCGCAACGCCCTTCGGGCAGGAATCTTCATCGTCGTCAGCCTGGTGCTGATCCTCGGGGTGATCTTCAGTATCCGCGGGTTTGATCAGATCCTGCAGACGACGCGCCAGGTGACGGTGCTGTTCAGGCTGGCTGACGACATCAGCGGCCTGCGCGAGGGGGATGAAGTGCGCATCGGCGGTTACACCGTCGGCACGATCGACTCGATCGAGCTCGTGCCGGATGAGCCGGATGCGCATCTGGCGGTGAAGATCACCGTGCCCGATCGTTTCACGATCCGCCGCGATGCGGAGGTGCGGATCCAGTCGACGTTCACGGGCGTGAGCGTGCTCAACTTCCAGAGCCTCGGAACGGGGGAGGCGCTCGGCGACGGCGATGTGCTGATCGGCCGGCCGGGCATGCTGACGGAGCTGTCGGGCTATCTGAGCGACACCGGCCCGCGCTTCCGGCAGATCCTGGCGAACGTTGAGCAGGCGACCAGCGACGTCCGCCAGAACACGGTTCCGCTGACGAACCAGACGCTGGAGAAGATCGGCCTGCTGGCGGACGCCGCCCGGGCGCAGATCAATCCGGAAGATTCAGCCACCATCGGCCACAGTGCCCGCGGCATGATGACGGAGATTCGCGATCTCATCGGCGATACCAAAGGCGATTTCCGCACGACGGCATCCAATGTGGCTGCCGTCGCGGTTGCCATCAACCAGAAAATTCCCGAGCTGCTCGATCAGGTCGATGCGCTGCTGAAGCGCGTGAACGAGACGGTTGCCACTGCCAATGCGGCGCTGGTCGACATTCGCGACACGGCGAACAATGCGCGTGAGCTCACGGCTGCCGCGCGATCGGTTGTCGTCTCCAATCGCAGCCGGTTTGACGACATGATCGCCTCGATGAAGGTCACAGCCGACAACCTCAAGGGCGCCAGCGCCGAGATTCGCCGCAGCCCCTGGCGGCTGTTGTATCGGCCCAGCAAGGGGGAGATGGCTAACCTCAACCTGTTCGACACGGCTCGCGCCTTCGCCGAAGGCGCCGATGATCTGGCGACGGCCACTACAGCCCTCCGCGATGCGCTTCAGGATCCCGACATCCCCGAAGACCGCCTGAAGGAGCTCATGCAGCGCGTCGAACACAGCTTCAGCCGTTTCGAGGCGGTGGAGAAGAAGCTGTGGGATGAGGTCCGGGAGTGAGTTCGTTTTCGGGTTGCGGATTTGGCGAGTTGTCACTGGTCATTGGTCACTTGTCATTCGCCGCAACTCGAAGCGCGGCATCGACTGCCTGCTTGGTTGTTTGGTGTTTCGTTCTTTTGTGTTTGGAGCTTCCTTGGAACTTGGTGGTTGGGGCTTGGAGCTTCACTCCCACTGCAGATTGCCGACCGCAGACTGCGGACTGTCCAGATGTTACAATCCAACCACCGGGCCTGTAGCTCAACGGTCAGAGCAGGGGACTCATAATCCCTTGGTTCTCGGTTCGAATCCGAGCGGGCCCAGTTCTCGAGGGGGGGCGTGCGTTGCCTGAAGGGGGCGGATGGCAATCCGGCGCACGGGGCACATGGCCATAGGCCCCTGCAGGATCTGCGGATCCTTTCCCGTCGTGAAAGATCGCTCGGAAGGGGGAATCACCCAGCCGAGGCGGGTTTGGGGGTGCTGGCGGCGGCGGGGGCATTGCCCGGAGGCCCGCTGCGACGATCGCGACGACGTTCGGTCCGGTCGATGTCGATGCCGGCTTTCTCCAAGAGCTCTCGCCCCTGGCCGACCTGCAGCAGCAGCACCTGCATACCAGCGGTCACGCCCTCGACGATCTCAGCATGCGTTTCGTTGCTCTTGCCGACGCGCACCTTGCGCGGCTCGACGGTGTTGCCCTGCTTGACGAAGACGTAGCGATCCTCGCCCGTGGAAAACAGCGCCTGCAGCGGCACAGCCAAGGCATCATCGGCGGCGTCGACGAAGATCTCGACCGACACGCCCGTGCCGGGCTTCAAGCCGGGGGGCGTTTCATCCAGCTTCAACTCAACCGGATATTCCTTGAGGTCCGGGTTCCACCACCGCGACGCCGAATCCGCCAGCACGGCGATGTCCGTCAGCGTCGCCCACACCGGCTGGGGGTGACCGGCGATGCGCACCAGCGCCCGCTGGCCGATGCCCAGGCGATGGACCTGTGCCTCGGGGATGCGGACGACGGCTTTCATGTGGCGCGTGTCGGGCAGGCGGATGAGGACCTGTTTTTCGCGGACCTCAGCGCCTTCCTGGATGGGGTTTTCGCTGCGCCGGCTGCCCGTGGTGCCGTAGACGACCAGGCCATCCGCCGGGGCGACGACGGTGCAGGCTGCCAGTTGCTCCTCAAGATTCTGAAGCTTGCGGCGACGCAGCAGCAGGGTCTGCTCTTTGGCCCGCAGATCAGCGATTTTTTGCGCGAGGTTGCTGGCGTTTTCCTTCTGCACGCGGGCGAGATTGGCCTGCGCCTGGGCCAGCACGTTGCGCTTGTCGGCCAGGTCCTTCTGATGGGTGTATTTCTTGAGAACTTCCAGCTCGGTGGTGACTTTTTCCAGTTCGTTGCGGGCGGTGAGGACATCGAGCTTGGACTTCTCGATTTCGGCTGCCGTGACGAAGCCCTTGTTGAACAGCTTCAGGTCGTTTTCCAGGGCCTTTTCGGTGTTGGCGAGGCTGATCTGGGCCATCTCCACCGCCCGCTCGGCGGTCGCCAGAGCCTGCGGGTAGGTGCCCTTGGTGTATTGCTCGAGGTCGAGCTCCGCCAGAAGCAGTTCGACCTTGGCGGATTCGAGATTGGCGGCGTTCGTGGACCGCTGGATTTCCAGGGCTTCCTGGGCGGCAGTGAAGGCGGCTTCAGCCGATTCCACCTCCAGCAGGGCGTCATCGTACTTTTGCTTGATGGCTGAGGAGTCCAGGACGACCAGCACGTCGCCCTGTTTGACCTCCGTTCCCTCGTCGACGATGGTCTGGATCAGCGTACGGCCCTCGACTTTGCACTGGATTTCGAGGGCATTGACGGCTTGCAGTTCACCGTCCTTGGCCACTTTGACCATCAGGTCGATCGGCTCGATCGTATAAAACGGCCCGGTGATCCCACCCGTCGCACCGGAAAACCATCCCCGCCCGATCCATGCCAGTGCCAGAAGGGCGACCACAGCCACCGACAGAACTACCCACGGCGAGCGCGCCTTTTTCAACGCCACGGTTCCCGGAACTGCAATGGTGCTCATGGTTTAACGATTGCCTGGCTTACAGGGGATTAAAGGACGGACATCGATGCAATCCGTCATTATATCATCATACGATGCCAAGTCTCGATTGTTGCGGACCTTGGGCGAAAATAGACCCCAACCGGCGCGGTAGGTGTGCTCGTCTTGCGCACAATTGCGCGCAGACCGCCGCGAAGCGCCGCTTCACGGTCGCGATCACGCAAAAAAGCGGGATGGCCTACCTCCCCGCCCCCAGAGGCACGTCTTCGACGCTCGTGGGGGTCTCAGCCAGCACCTTTTCCAGGACCATGTCGGTGGTGATCCCCTCCGCCTCGCCCTCGAAGTTGAGGATGATGCGGTGCCGCATGGCGGGGATCGCAACATCCTTGATGTCCTGGAAGCTGACGTGGAACCGGCCGTCCAGCAGCGCCCGGACCTTGCTGGCCAGGACGATCGCCTGGGCGGCGCGCGGGCTGGCGCCGACGCGGATGAACTGGTTGGTCATCGGGGTGGCGAACATCCCCTGCGGATGCGTCGCCAGCGTGACGCGAATGGCGTAATCCTGCACGTGTGGAGCGATCACCACCCGCTGCACGAGCTGCTGATGCTGCAGGATCCGCTCGGCATCGAGCACCGGGTTGATCTGCGGTACATGGCCGGTGGTGGTGCGGTTGAGGATCTCGTGAAGTTCCTGCCGACCGGAATACTGCACCAGCAGCTTGAAGAAGAAGCGGTCGAGCTGCGCCTCGGGCAGGGGGTAGGTCCCTTCCTGCTCGAGGGGGTTCTGCGTCGCCATGACAAAGAACGGCTGTTTGAGCTTGCGGATCTGCCCGCCAGCGGTGACCTGCCGCTCCTGCATGGCCTCCAGCAGAGCCGACTGCGTCTTGGGCGTGGCGCGGTTGATCTCGTCCGCGAGCACGATCTGGCTGAAGATCGGCCCAGCCATGAACGTGAACTCGCGCCGGCCGCTGTCGGGCGATTCCATGATCACATTCGTGCCGATCACGTCCGCGGGCATGAGGTCGGGCGTGAACTGGATGCGGTTGAACTCCAGATGCAGCGCCTGCGACAGGGCACGGATGAGAGCCGTCTTACCCAGCCCCGGCACGCCTTCCAGCAGGGCATGGCCGCCGACGAACAGGCAGGTCAGCACGCCATCAATGATCTCCTGATGGCCGACGATCACCTTGGCGATCTCCGCTTGCACCGCGCGGTAGTCGCGTCGAAACGCCTCCGTCAACGCCTGCACCTGCGGATCGATCCCCGTAACGTTCTGCTGATTCGGAAATGCCATTTGTGCTCCTGTCGCTACTGTGCAGTCGTCCGACCCATTCTACCGTCTGGCGCATCCGGGGGGCAGTGCGGGGAAACTCCAAGTTCCAAGGAAGCTCCAGGCTTCAAACACCCAAGCTCCGTTCGCGATCTGAGATCTCAAATCTGAAATCTCAAATCTCGAATCCCCAATCCGAAATCCGCAATCGACCCCAATCCCAAATCCGCAATCCAAAATCAAAACTCCCCGTCCCCCGCATCTGCCGCCGCACGCGCTGCTTGGCCGCCGGCTGGTTGCTACGACGGGTCCTTCGGTTTCTCCCCGTCCTTCATTCGCTGCTGCGCGCGGCGCTTGGCGGCCATCAGGCCGCCGAGGGTGTCGCGCTCGCCCTGCAGGCCCTTGGGCGGCTCGGTCTGTTTCGGCGCCCGGGGCACGGGTTTGTTCTCCGCGCCGCCGACGATCCTGGAGATGTCGCCTTCGACGGCCGTGGACGAGGCCTCGAAACGCGCGGACGGATCGGGGCGTGCGGGCGCCTGTGGCGGCTTGGTGATTTCGGCTGCGGTTTCGCTGCGCACCTTCTTGAGGGCGTCGAGCGACTGGCGCGTTTCGACCTTGCGTGTGGTGGTGAACTCGCGGATGCGACCGGTGGCGGTGGCGTAGGCGCGCTTGAGGCTGGCCCAGTCCCAGGCGATGCGCCGTGTGGCGACATCGAGCAGGAACAGCGCCAGCGCGATCGGCAACAGCCGATCCCACACCGGCATGGGTGAAGCCGTCTGGCGGACGTTTTCGCGGCTGAACAGATCCATCGCCGATGCCGTCCATGGTTCGAGGATGCGGCCGCCGGTGCGGCGGGCGACCAGCTCCATCATGGCGTCCTGGCTGCGCAGATCGCGCAGCTCAGGGGATGTGTTGACGGCGACGCCGCTGAGGAGCATGCCGTTCTCGCCGCCGAGACCCTGGTATCGGAGGACGACGACGTAGTTGCCCGGCTCGGGCGTGTCGAATTGAGCTTCGTACATGCCCGGGCCGGTCTGGACGAGCCGGACGTCGCGCGGCTGCATGTCCGGGCCGACGACCTGGCCGCGGATGCTCAGGAAGTTGAGATGCCCGGCGTCCTGGCCGAGGGCTTCGACGGTGATACGCGCCTTGTCGGCTTCCTGGACGGTCTGCACATCGAAGTCGCTGCTCATCGGCGGGGCAGCGACCGCACGACCTGCGCCCAGAACTTGCCATACAGGTCGGAACCGACCCAGGGCGCCGCCCATCGGGCGTGGGCGTCGCTGGTGAAGACGGCAGCGCGGCCCAGGCCGGTCTGCCAGTGGGCCAGGAGCGGATCCTTGTTGGCGCCGACGACCAGCGGGACCTTGATCTCCGGGCTGGCCTTGCGGCTGGTCAGGACCATGCCGCGCAGGCCGGGCACGGCGTCGATGCCGGCGACCATGTCGCTGTCGGTGGGGGTGAACAGCGGCTGCAGGAGTGGTTCACCTGGCCCGGGCTCGTGGATCAGCGAACGGCGGACGACGGTGGCTTCCTTGATGAAGATCTGCGGCAACTGGTTGAAGTTGGCGTTGATCGGTCCGTAGTACTTGCCGCCGGTCGCTTCGGCGATGTTCTGCATCGCCGGCGGCACGAAGTTGCCGTGCGGGTAGACGCTGACGGTGCTGACCGTCACCTTCGCCTGGACATACTGATCGATCAGCGACTGCGGTGGGGGGGAGGGATCGCCGTCGGAGATGATGATCACGTGCTTCTGGCGGGCATTGGAGTGGATCAGGCCGCCCTGGCCGTTCTGGCCGTTGAGCGCGATGTTCATCGCCTCGCCGAAGTCCTGCATGTCGCCTAACTGCATGTTCTTGATGGCGGCGATCACCTTCGAGCCGTCGCCTTTTTCCTGCAGCGGGAAGTCCCACTGCGTTCCGCCCGGTCCGGCGCGGCCCCAGTCGTAGCTGAGCACGCCGATCTCGTCGCGATTGCTCAGTGCCTCGACGGCTTTGATCGCGCACTGCTCGCCCCAGTAGTTGCCGTTGGGCATCTCGCAGGAGTGCATGATCAGCACCAGCGCGCCTTTGGCGATCTGCCGCTGGGCGGGGATGTCCATGTCCACCGGCAGGATTTCTTCAAGCTTCGAGCCCTGCCAGCCGCCGGCGCCGAAGGCGTTGGGGCCGCCGATCATCAGCAGCCCGCCGCCCATGTCGTGCACATAGCTGGTCAGCAGTTCCTGCTGACGCTCGCTGAGGCCGCCGGCGCCGCGCGGGACGTTGACGAGGATCACGGCGTCGTAGTTCTGGAGCGTCACCAGATCGTTGGGGAACTGGTCGATCGATCGCCGCTCCTGGTCGAGCGTGACGCCTTCGCGCTGCAGCGCCTCAGCCAGCAGATGGCCCTGATTGTCGATGCTGTTGTCGATGTACAGCACCTTGCCCCTGCCGCGGACGAAGGTGAAGGCGGTGGCGGAGTTGTTCTGCAGCAGCGTGTCGCCGGCTGCGGCGGTCGAAGCGCCGGAGGACTGGAGGATCTCGACATTGGGGGCGCGAAACTCGGCCCGGAACTGGTGCACGCCGGCTTCCGCCTGGCCGGGGACGGGTACGCGCTCGACATGGATGCCGGGGCGGAGCGTGATCTTGCGCGTGCTCTGCACGCCCGGGGTTGCCGGGTCGAGGTCCATCGGGACGTTCTGATGATAGACGGTCAGTTCGCCTTCGACCGGCACGGTGTTGGTGCTGCGAAGGACAATCTCGAGGTGGAAATCCTCCTGTTCGCGCTTCCACGTGGGGGCGATGAAGCGATCGACCATGACCTCGTTGCGGATGTCATACCGCAGGGGCATGACATCGATCGGCACGCCGGCGGAGGCGGCGGCCGACAGGGCACGCTCCAGGTCGCCGCTGGTCATGTTGCCGTCCCAGATCAGCAGCAGGCGGTGCATCGCATCGCGGCTGAGCGACGCCAGGCCGAGCTGGATGGCGCTGGCGACATCCGTGCCGTTGCCGGGATCGCGCTGGGTGCGCGATTCGAGCATCAGCCGCTCATGGGGCATGGCGTCGATCTGGGCGTCGGAATGGAAACTGATGACGCCGATGCGGTCGTTGCGCGGTTTGGCGGGATTGACGGAGGCTTCGTTGAGGTAGTTTTCGAGGACGAACTGGAGGGTGTGGCCCTCCTCGCGGCCGGGGTAGTCGCGGACGTTGAGGGTGGACTGGCTGATGTCCTTGAGGACCATCACCTCCAGATTCTTGTGCTGGCGCTGCCAGCGGACGCCGCCGAGGATCAGGACCAGTGCGGCGATGACGATCAACCGCATGGCGATGGCGACCCACTTGCGCACCGGCCCCAGGCCGGCCAGCGACCGGACGCCCAGCAGCACAAACGGCACAGACAGCACAACCCACAAACCCAGCGCTGTCCAGCCGCTGAAATACTCCAGCCGGATGGGCCAGGTGATCGCCAGACACTGCATGAAGATGGTCCCGCCGTGATCCATCGGTTGTGCCGGCACCCATCATAGCGGCATGACGCGACGGATGGCGAGACGTTGCTTGCCCGCTGGCAACAGGGGGAACGAGGGGCGAACTCTGCGCCCATCCGCCCGACGACCTGCTCTATTGCGATGCGGAATGGTTTTTCTACTTACGCACCAGATTGTCAGGTATATTTAAGCCAGCAGTTGGGGACTAACGGGGTCCTGCTGAGTCTCAAGGCATTTCGTTCTACGGGGCTGACATGTCTACCGCGGATTCGAAGCTCATTGCCACGTGCAATGGCTGTGGGAAGAAGTTCAAAGTCGGTTCGGAGTACGCTGGGAAGAAGGTTCGCTGCAAGGTCTGCGGCCATGCCTTCCGCATACCGGGGGGAGCCCCCGCGCGGGCAGTAACCACAGTGCCGCAGCAGGCAGCGGAGCAGCAGGACGATGATCCGTTCGCGGCGCTCGATGCACTGGCGACATACGCCGAAAGCGCGCCGAAGATCGATCTCCCGCCGCCACCGCCGATCCCGCGTCCGCAGCCGACGGCTGTCGCGCCGATCGCGGCGCCGACAGCGCCCGCTGTGGCATACGGCGGTGCGCGGCCGGGGTATGCGCCCGCCCGCGCGCCGGTTTCGGGCACTGCGAATCGAGCCGGCACGGGCAATTCGCTGGGGAAGAGCTGGGGGTGCTGGCGGGTATCGGGGTAATCGGCATCGTGGTGGCGATGGTCGGCTCGGGGACAGTGGGGATGGTCGGCTTTGGCATCGTGGTGGCGATGGGCATCGTGCTGAACACGTGGGGAGGGCTGGCGATACTTGGTGCGGCGTTCCAGGAAGGTGTGGCTCATGGT
>CALEKX010000118.1 GCA_937904525.1 uncultured Phycisphaerales bacterium | reverse complement strand
GGCGTCTGGCGTGGAGCCCTGACGGAACGCGCCTTGTCTCGTACTCCAGCGGGCGGCTCGCGGTCTGGGACCTGAGTCAGAAGCCCATCCAACGGATCTACGATTTCACGCTGCCCAAAGAGCAGTTCGAGCGCATGCCTGCCAGCGATGGGCGGCTGAACTGGTGCGGGACGGACCACATTCTGTTGCAGCGGCGATACCTCGTGAACTTGGAGCTGGGGGTGATCGTCTGGGACTACATTCCCGTGCAGAACGCCTGCCCGATCACGATCGTCGACGACCGGTACTGGGCGGTGACTGAGTCCCTGGGCGGAACGCTCGTCGGAATGAGCCTGCCGCATCCCCAAGCCAGACAGGCCATTGAACAGTTCATGGCGAATCCCGGCGATGCTTTGCAGGTTGCGCCGGGCATGACGGTGGCGATTGAAATGAGCCTGCCGGCTCACGTGACCCAGCAACTGCGCGAATCCACCCTGACGGCGCTGCGGCAGCGTTTGACCCAGGCTCAGCTCAAGCCGGTTGAGGGGTCCGAAGCGAACAACGCACCACTGCGCCTGGTGATGTCCGCCCGTCAGGGCGAGACGGAACGGGTCACACTTACCGCACGATCTTCGGCGGCGGACCCCGTGAGCAGGAAGTGTCCGTTCCGTCGTGGATCTACAGGATCGAACTCATCAACAAGCGCAGCGGGCAAACCGCCTGGTCACGCGAGTACACCATGGGCGGAGCCGCGCCGAGCTCTGTCCAGCTGAGGGAAGGGCAGACCATGGACCAATACCTGCAGGACGCGATCGTCCGGCAGTATGAGCGGTACCTGCGCAACCTGCCCAACATTCCCAGCCGGGTCGCCGGCGCGCCCCGCTCGCCGCATCCGAAGACCGAGGGTGGCCCTGCGGGCATCGGACTGGGTGCATCCAGGATCACCCCCACCGGTCCGGTGCCGTGGGAGGATCAGGGCCGCAGGTGAGGCCCGATTCGGCGGAGATCGAACGATCAGGCTGCGCACGCACCGATCTGGCCGCGGCGGCGCCCGGTTCCGCGCAATAACGTGGCCGTTGCGCGAGTCGTCTGATGTTTCTGCGATGTGGAAATGGTGTGTGAGCGAAAAAGGGCAAACCGCATGGGTTTTGGCCGATCGGCAGAAGCAATTTTCCACTGAAGACGGTGCGCGATCCTGCGCACGAATGAGATAAACGCGGTCGGCTGCGGCCGGCTGGGCAGCCGCAGTGGTTGCCGCCGGACACTCCGGCATATACAAACTCCGTATACGCCAGCGGTTGGGATGTGCCAGCCGGCGGGAAGACAGGTCGAGCTGCGGATGCGCCCCGACGCGATCCGACATTGCCGTTTCTGAGGAGCAAGCGTGGATATCCAGATCTTCGACGACAAGAACACCATGGGACAGGCTGCGGCGCGCGATGGAGCCGAGCGGATTCGCCAGGCCATCGCGTCGCGCGGCGAGGCGAACATCATCGTGGCGACCGGCGCCAGCCAGTTCGAGATGTTGGCTGCGCTCGTGGTGGAGAAGGACATCCGCTGGGATCGCGTGACCTGCTTCCACCTGGATGAATACGTCGGTCTGCCGATCACGCATCCTGCCAGCTTCCGCAAGTACCTGTGGGAGCGATTCCACCGTCAGCTTCCGCTGCCTGTGCGGGCGTTCCACTACCTGGATGGCGAAGTTGACGCGCAGGCTGAGTGCCGCCGCGTCGGCGAGATCCTCACGCGCCATCCGATCGATGTCGCGTTCGTCGGCATCGGCGAGAACGGGCATCTGGCGTTCAACGATCCGCCGGCTGACTTCCAGACCGAGCAGCCGTACCTGGTTGTTTCGCTCGACGAAGCCTGCCGCCGCCAGCAGATGGGCGAAGGCTGGTTCAAGACGCTGGACGACGTCCCGCAGAAGGCGATCAGCATGAGCGTTCGCCAGATCCTGAAGAGCCGCGCGATCGTCTGCACCGTGCCCGATCAGCGCAAGGCGCAGGCTGTGAAAAACAGCGTCGAAGGGCCGGTCACGCCGGACGTGCCCGCCAGCATCCTCCAGCAGCACGCCCAGTGCACGCTGTATCTCGACAAGGAATCGGCCAGCCTGCTGAAGCGGTGACGAACGTGGACTACATCGATCTGCAGGTAAACGGCTATGGGGGGATCGACTTCAACGTCGACGATCTGTCGGCTGAGGGTTTTCACCAGGCCTGCGCGGCCCTTGCGCGCGATGGGGTGAAGGCGATCCTCGCGACGATCATCACGGACGATGTGCCCGCGATGTGCCGGCGGATCGGGCGGCTGGTCGAGCTGATGCAAGCCGATGCCGATGCGCGATCGATCATCGCGGGCTTTCATATCGAAGGCCCGTTCATCAGTCCGGTGGATGGATATCGCGGGGCGCATCCACGCGATGCGGTGCGCCCGGCCAATCCGGATGACGCCCAGCGGCTGATCGACGCCGGCGCCGGGCTGGTGAAGCTGCTGACACTCGCGCCGGAGCAGGATGCCGGCGGTCGCGTGACAAAGATGCTGACCGATCGCGGCATCGCCGTGTCGGCTGGACATACCAATGCAAGCCTCGATGAGCTGAAGTGCGCGATCGACAACGGCCTGACGCTTTTCACGCATCTGGGCAACGGCTGTCCGATGCAGGTGCATCGGCATGACAACATCGTCCAGCGGGCGCTGTCGCTCGGTGATCGCATCACGCCGATGTTCATCGCCGATGGCGTGCATGTGCCGTTCTTTGCGTTGGGCAACTACCTGCGGTGCGCAGGGGTGGAGCGGTGCATCGTCGTCAGTGATGCGATGGCCGCTGCCGGCCGCGGGCCAGGGCGGTATCGCCTGGGGCGATGGGAGGTCAAGGTCGATGAAAACCTCGCCGCCTGGGCGCCCGATCGCAGCCATCTGGTTGGCAGCGCGATGAGCATGGCCCGTGCCCATCACAATCTTCGCCATCACCTGGGCCTGGACGAACCGCACTGCTCACGTCTGCTGAGCGAGAACGCGAAGCGTATCCTTCGCGGACACGCCTGATTCTTGAGCCTTTTCGAACATTCTGGAAACAAATCGGACCTGCCAGCGGTGCAGGTCCACTTGCGCGCTTTGTCGCAACTGCATATCGATCTAAGCTGCCTTCAGCGGAGTTTGGATCCGCTGACATGTTCTGCCAGTCTCGCAGCTTGGAGCACATCATGAGCCAGATGCAGGCGCTATGCGACGCGATTCAGACCGGCAACCGCAACGAAGCCAAGCGCCTCACGCAGGAGGCGATCGACGCCGGCCTCAATCCCCAGGACATCCTCGACAAGGGCCTGGTCCCCGGCATGTACGCGATCGGCGAGAAATTCAAACGCAATGAAGCCTTCGTGCCCGAGATGCTCATCGCCGCGCGCGCCATGAAAGAGGCCATGGCCATCCTCGAGCCGCACCTGGTGAAAGCGGGCATTCAGCCGAAGTATCGCGTCGTCATCGGTACGGTGCAGGGCGATCTGCACGACATCGGCAAGAACCTGGTCGCGATGATGTGGAAGGGGGCTAACTTCGGTGTGATCGACCTGGGCACGAACGTGCCGCCCGACAAGTTCGTCGCCGCCGCCAGGGAGCACGATGCCCACATCATCGGCTTGAGTGCGCTGCTGACGACCACCATGCCCGCGATGAAGGAGACGGTTGCGAAGGTTCGCGCAGCCGGATTGGACAAGGTGAAGGTGATGGTCGGCGGCGCGCCGATCACGCGGGAATTCGCCGATGAGATCGGCGCCGACGGGTTCGCCCCTGACGCAGCCACGGCTGTGGATGTGGCGCTCAGGCTGGTGGCGTGATCTTTCACCGGCTGTGACCCGATCTGGCGGTTTCGCGCAAAGGCGGCAGGTCAGCCGATGATGCCGTTCCCGCTCGCAGACTCACGGAAAGAAGGTCAGCCGATATGAACGACCGCCAGCGATTTCATGCGACCATGCACTACCAGCCGCGGGACCGCTCGCCGCTGTACGACTTCAGCTTCTGGGACGAAACGCTGCCGGCATGGCATGACCAGGGACTGCCGCGATCGGTCGATCGCTCTAATGCCAGCCGATACTTCGGCCTGGATCGGTCGCTGGGCGCGCCCGAGCCGGAGTACTGTGGCACGGGGGTGAGGTCCGGCCTGTGCCCCTGGTTTGAAAGCCGCATCCTCGAAGATGACGGCGACATCTATACCGAAGTGCAGGGCGATGGCGTCATCGTCCGCAAGCAGCGGTCGAGCGTCAGCATCCCGATGCACGTCGGGCATACGCTGGTCGACCGCGAAAGCTGGAACAAGCATTACAAGCCGCGACTGGACCCGAACCATCCCGATCGCATCCCAGCCGACTGGGAGCAGCGCGTCGCGCACTGGCGAGATGAGAACCGGACGCATCCGATCTTCATCGATTGCGGCAGCCTCTTTGGCTGGATTCGCGACTGGATGGGCCTGGAGAACGTCGCGATGGTTGTCTATGACGATCCCGCCTGGTTCGAGGAGATGGTCGAGACGATTGCGAACCTCCAGATCGCCAACCTCACGCGCATCCTCGCGACGGGCGCGCGCTTTGAATCCGCCAACATGTGGGAGGACATGTGCTACAACGCCGGCCCGCTGCTGTCGCCGGCGCATTTCAAGCAGTTTCTCGTGCCGCACTACCGGAGCATCACCGAGCTGCTCAACCGCCATGGCGTCGACATCGTCTGGGTGGACTGCGACGGCAAGATCGACGACCTGATCCCGCTGTGGCTGGAAGCCGGCGTGAACACGATGTTCCCGATTGAGATCGGCACGTGGGGCGCGGATCCGATTCGCTATCGCCGCGAATATGGGAAAGACCTGCGCATGATGGGCGGATTCGACAAGCACATCCTCGCGACCAGCAAACAGGCGATTCGCGATGAGGTGAAGCGACTTGCGCCGCTGGTGGAAGAGGGTGGGTTCATCGGCTTTGCCGATCATCGCGTGCCGCCGGATGTGCCGTTCGAGCACTATGTCTATTACTGCCGCTGCGCACGAGAGATCTGGGGCAGGAATACCAATCTCCCGCCGATGCAGGCGGACGCAGGGGCGGCGTGACGAACCGGCCCGTCGCGTCCTATGGTCCTGATGAGGAGCGAGTATGGATCGTCAATACTACCTGGATCTGGCAGCCAGGGGCGTGAGTTTTCCGATCGGCACAGACCTGGTCCTGCGCGAGCATGCGGACCATGCGCAGATCGTGAATGACGGCCGCCGCCTCGGGCAGGTGATCGACGAAGCCGCGCGTCGCTATCGTACGCCGCTGGCCTTTCCGCTGATGGACCTGATGATCGAGAAGGCTGATCTGCTGCATCTGGCTGGTGTCCATGGCGTCGATCCCGACACGTTCCACTTCGACACACCGCCGGATGAGAAGCTGATGGCGAAGCTCGAGTCCAACCTCAGCTCACCGCCGGGTGTTCGCCTGCAAGCCAACATCGACGCCATCCGCTACATCGCCCAGGAGACTGATCTGATCCCCGTGGGCATGTGCATCGGGCCGTTCTCGCTGATGACCAAGCTGCTGGCTGACCCGATCACCGCCGTTTATATCGCCGGCACGGGCATGAAGCCGGAGGAAGACCCGGAGGTGCGGGCGGTCGAGCGGACGCTGCAAATGGCGCTCATGGTCGTGCTGCGATCCGTCCGCCTGCAGGTCGATGCCGGTGCGCATGCCGTCTGCATCGCCGAACCAGCCGCCAACAAGGCCTACTTCTCGCCCAACCAGCTCGAAGCCGGATCGGACATCTTCGAGCGCTACGCCATCGCTCCCAACCGTCGCATCCGCGATCTGTTGCGCATGCGCGGGGCCGATCTGATCTTCCACTGCTGCGGCGAGCTGACGGACATGATGGTCCAGCGGTTTGCGTCGCTGGATCCAGCCATCCTCAGCCTCGGCAGTTCGCGCGTGCTGTGGGAAGATGCCCGCATTTTGCCGAAGAACGTGGTGTTGTACGGCAATCTGCCCAGCAAGAAGTTCTACAGCGATGAGGTGATCACGCTGGAGCAGGTGGAGCAGAAGGCCCAGGAGCTTCGCCAGAAGATGCGCCAGGCCGGCCATCCATTCATCCTCGGCAGCGAATGCGATGTGTTGCATGTACCCGGCTGCGAGCAGACCATCCGCCGCAAGGTGGAGGTGATCAGCCGCGGCGGCTGAAAGCCTTTCGCGTATGATGGAATGCCGTCGCCGATGCAGGCGTTGGAAGGTGTCATGAATGACAGCTCTGCACAACCCGTCCCGCGCACAGCCGTGATCACCTGTGCGGTGCTGGAGACTGAGATCGAGCATTTTGCTCGGGATCTCAAGCACCTGGTGCGGGTGGTGAAACTGGAGCAGGGGCTGCATAACGTGCCCGATCAGCTTCGCGTCCGCCTGCAGCAGGCGGTGGACCAGGTGGAGACCGATCCGGCCATCGAGGTGATCGTGCTGGGCTATGGCTTGTGCAGCCGGGGGATTGAGGGCGTGCATGCGCGCCGCTGCCGGCTGGTCGTGCCGCGGGCGCACGACTGCATCACGCTGCTGCTCGGCTCACGGCATCGGTATGCGGAGTACGTCGCTGCCAAACCGGGCACGTACTGGTACTCGCCCGGCTGGAACCGCCACCACATCCCGCCCGGCCCGGAGCGCTACAACAAGCTGCTGGAGCAGTACCGTCAGAAATATGGCGAGGACAACGCTGAATACCTCATGCAGGCCGAGCAAAGCTGGTTCCATACTTACAACCAGGCGACCTATGTCCACTTGACGGTTGGCACGACCGAACGTGACAAGCAGTACACGCGGGAGTGCGCCCAGTGGTTGGGATGGAGCTATGACGAGCAGGTCGGTGATCCGGCCCTGCTCAAGGCGCTGCTGGGTGGTGAGTGGGACACCGATCGTTTCCTCGTGCTTGAGCCGGGACAGACGGTCCGGATGACGGCTGACCAGCAGATCATCCAGGCCGTTCCCGCAGATACCGATGTCGCGCGCGATACCTGACGAGATCCAGATCTATGCTGATGGCCAGATGCGCTTGCTGAAGCTGTCAGCCGAGCAGCGGCGGCAGCGCGTTCATGCCACGCTCTATGCCCATCAGCTCCCGCTGAACACGCGCTGTGGCGGCAAGGGGGTGTGCGACGGCTGCATGGTGCAGCTTGTCCGCGGCGAGTTGATCCACGCGCCAAGGGGCCGGCGGGCTGTCGCCAATGGTGCGCCCATCACCGTGCGCGCCTGCGAGTACACCTGGGGCGACGGCAGCGCGGCTGAGATCCACATCCCCGACCGCTCGCGGACGGCCTATCAGCCGCAGGTGCTGACCGACTTCCATATCCGTGTACCGTACGCGCATCAGCCGCTATGCGATCTGGACGGTATCGATCAGCCGGTGGGAGCCGCCATCGACGTCGGCACGACGACCGTAGCGCTGCTACTGGTCGATCTGCGCGACGGCCGCATCCTGTCGCGTGCCAGTGCCTTCAACCGTCAGATGGACTTGGGGGATGATGTGGTGACGCGCATCAACCTCTGCCGCAGCGATGCGTCAATGCTCCCGCGGCTGCATGAAGCCGTGCTGCGCGACACGATCGCTGTGTTGATCAGGGAGGCATTGGAGAAAGCGGGCGTATCCGCGGATCGCCTGGCGTGTATCACGGCTGCGGGGAACACGACGATGCAGCATCTGCTGGCCGGCGTCGATCCATCGCCGCTGGGCGTGCATCCGTTCACGCCGCAGTTCCTGGACCATCACGTGATCCAAGCCGATGGGCTTGGCGCGCCGTTGCATCTATTGCCCGGAACGGCTGCGTATGTTGGAGCCGACGTGACCGCCGGCGTCGTGTCATCGGGACTGGTGTATGACGATGGGCCGTCACTGCTGGTGGATGTGGGAACGAATGGGGAGATCGTGCTGAAGCACGGCGATCATCTGCTCGCCTGTGCGACCGCGGCAGGGCCGGCATTCGAGGGGGCGGGGCTGACGCATGGCATCCGTGCCGGCGACGGCGCGATCAGCCATCTGCAGATCCACACCAATCCGCTTCGGATCGAGATCGAAGTCATCGGCAATGCCAAGCCGCTGGGCATCTGCGGCTCAGCCTATGTCGATCTGCTGGCAAAAGGGGTTGCGACAGGCCTGCTCGATGCGACAGGGCGTTTCAATCGTCAGTGTCCCGGCATCGAACGCCTGCTGTGCCAGATCAACGGCCAGCCAGCGCTGCGTCTTGCGCGCGGCCGTGGCAGCGAGCCGATCTGCGTGACCGAGTATGACCTGTCCCGCCTCCTGCAAGCCAAGGCTGCCATCGCTGCCGGCATCCTGACGTTGCTCGACCGCGCCAAACTCACGCCTGCCGACATCCGCACGGTCTATCTCGCCGGCGGATTCGGCATGCACATGAAGACCGCCAGCGCCATCGGCTGCGGCCTGCTCCCCGGCTTCAGGCTTGAGCAGATCGAACTCGTCGGCAACACCTCGCTCGCAGGTGCTCTGGCCACGCTGCTCGATCGGACGATCCTCCATGAGATCACGCGCGTCAGCCGGCGGATCGAGACGATCGAACTCAATCTCGAACCCACGTTCGAGGATCACTACATCGACCAGCTTCTGCTGCCGTCATTCACTGCAGAGGACGCGGAGATGAAATAGAACCGCAGATGAACGCAGATAAACGCAGCTTGAGTTGAAGAGGCTAAAGACAGTCGCGTGGCCGGTGTCATGCACCATGCACCATGCATCAGATTCATGCCTGATGCTGCCAGCTTTTCCGCGATCTCCGTCTCCGCGGTGAAGACGATCAGAATGCCATCCGCATCCAGAAACGTTCACCGGTGTCGAAGGGCGGAAGGCCGAGAATTTCCCTGGCGCGGCGGACGTAGTAGCGGTAATGCTCGAGCGGCGTGCCGTTGGGGATGCGGTGGTCCAGGCTGTAAACCGCGCCACCGATCCGCCAGACCTCGGGATCGAGCTTGCGGCGCAGTTCCTGTTCGATGGCCTCCGGGCCTTTGATGACCGCGAACTTGTCGATCCCGCCAAGGAATGCCAGCCGCTTGCCGTAGCGGCGGCGGACCTCGACGATGTCCATCCCCGCAGCCGGTTCCATCGGCACGACGCTGTTCACGCCGCAGGCCAGCAGCGCATCGAGGATGCTCCAGATGTTGCCGTCTGTGTCGATCTGGAAGAGCCGCCCGCCTCGGCTTTGCACGATATCCCAGCAGGCGCGGTAGTACGGCTGAAACCACTCCTCCACCTGCCGCGGTCCAATCAGCGGTCCGCTGCGGCCAGCCAGATCTTCGTGTATCGACAACTGGTCGATTGTGACCCGCTCGCTGATGCGCGCCAGCACATTCGTCGCCGTGTTCCGCAGCGTCTCGAGGATGTCAGCCATCAGCTCCGGCTGGTCGTAATACGCCAGGCAGGCCATCTCCTCACCCATGAGATCGCGCACGGTATCGAACGCGCCGGGGATCGACGCCACCACAAGGGCGCCCTGGCGTTGCGCCTGGCGCGCATGCTCGACGGCATCCCAATCGATCCGCTCATCGTTCCATTGGAACATGGGCTTGAGCTTCAGCCAGTCGTCCATGTTCTTTACCGGGAACTCGATGGGCAGGGCGATGGTCGCCGTGCGCGTGTCGAGCTTCTTCAGGCGGCCGAAGTGATCACGCTCGAGGCGATGGGTGTCGGTGTCCTCGATGATGACGGGCTCGACTCCGCCCATCGCCCGGCAGTTGCCCCCCGCGCTGACGTGATCGACGTAGTCGAACGCGAAGCGCGTCAGGTCGATCTCATCGTCCGTCGCGCCCTGGGCGCGCCACTCAGCCTCCAGGCCGATCAGCAAGCCAAACAATTCGACCAGCATCGGCTGATCGACCTGCTCGAACGTCATGTACGCCAGGTACTGCTCACGTGTCCATCGCATCGGCTGTCTTCCTCGACCGGATCACACTGCCTTGCGGTAGATGATCGTCGGATCGAGGGGGGCGCGGCCATGCAGGGAATGCGGGAAAGTTTTGCACTCATGCGATACCAGATCGGCTGGGTGCGAGACCCACGTCCGCTCGGAGCCGTTCGCGGGCGCAGCGGCATTGGCGTGAGAATCCATCACCTGTACGCGCACGCAGTTGCGCCCGTCCTGCTTGGCCTGGTGGAGGGCTTGGTCGGCGGCGTGCAGGAGCAGATCCTGGTTGGCCAGCGACTGGGCATCGCCAAGCGTCGCGATGCCGATGCTGACCGTGACCTTCACCTCTCCCTGGCTGGTGGCTGTGGCGGTCATCCGCTCGATCTCACGGCGGATGCACTCAGCGATCGCCACGGCGCGCAGGTGCGACGTGCCGGGGAGCAGCATCGTCAACCTGTCCCCGCCACAGCGGGCGGCAATGTCCTTGGAGCGGCGTGCAGTGGCAACCGTCTTCCCGACAGCCGTCAGCACGCGATCGCCGATCGGATGGCCAAAGGTGTCGTTGGTCTGCTGGAGGTGATCGATGTCGATCATCAGCAGCGAGATCGGATCGCCGTTCTGCGCCGCGGCTGAGACTTCGCGACGGAGAAGCGTTTCGAAGCTGGTGCGGGAATGAAGACCGGTAAGTGAATCGTAGATCATTTGCATCTCGTTGCTGGGGTGTTGTTGCCGCAGGAACTGCGGCTGGGTGTTTCGTATCGACTCAAAGCCGGCGATGGCGAGCTGGTCCGCCAACTGCGGCGTCATGTGCTCGACGTCCTGCAGGAGGCGCGTCACGGTGCGGCTGTCGAGGCCGAGGGCCGTGCGGCACTGCTCGGCCAGGGCCGCGAGGGCGGGGACGGGGTCGGCATCCATGAAAACATCCGCGCACAGCCCCGCCGTCTGCAGCAGCAGGACCAGGTGGCCGCAGGCGCTGCCATCGGCCGGCTGAGGATCCGCATGCTCGCGGATGGCAGCGATCGCCGTCTGCGAGATCGGCCACTGCGAGGCGACCATGGCGCCCAGGTCCGCGTGAGTGAGACGCATCTCCGCCTGCTCGATCGCAGCCAGATGCGGATGCGTCTGCGCGTTCACGATCATCTGCTGGTACTGCGGACCCAGCACGCGGTCGAAGACGATCATGCCCGAGTCCATCAGCAGGGCGGCTGCGAAGGCTTCGTCCTCTGGCAGGCTGGCGGTTAGCGTGGCCAGTTGCCGTGCGGCGACGGCGGCTATGAGGCTGCGCCGCCAGAAATCGCGGCCGATGCGATCCGGCTGGGGGGCAGCGTGGAGCGCGTCCACCAGCGTCGCCGCTATGCAAAGCATGCGGACGTTGCGCAAGCCGAGTTTCAGCAGCGATCGGCGCAACTGGCGTTGCGGATGCCGCCGCGAGCCGGCGCGATACCCGGCTGCATGGCAGAGACGCGCCGCCAGCGAAGGGTGGCGAGTCACCGCATTGGCGATGTCATCGAGATTGGCGTGATCGCCGTGCGCCAGCAGCAGGATCTGTCTGGTGGATCTGGAAAGGCGTGGAAACGCCGCCGACGAGCATATCAGCTCGGCAAGTGCATCGTTCATTTTCTCTACCCTCCGGCGACGCAAGGCAAAAGGACCGCGGGGAGGTGAGTCCCCTGGGGAACGGTGAGTTCCCCTGGCACGTCTGCCAGCGGCCCTGACCGCCTGACACCACAGGCGGGGGGACAAGCGCTGAGAGAGCAAGCGACGTCCCGCACGGGAGAAAGCCTTGGATGTATGCGTGTCGCGGATGGTCGAGGTTCGGGAAGGGAAGATGCGTTGTGTCAGATGGCTGACAGTCTCACGCACTTTCCCGTCTGACGTTACGACGTTCGCGGCATCGCAGTAAACCCCTGTGCAACGTCGATGCCATTCCCCGATTCAGTGGCGTTTGCGCGGCATGTCCGAGAATAACGGCGATGGCGCATTGCCAGGCCCGAAGCATCATCGCTGGCAGCGCATGGGCGGCAGCCAAGTCCGCGTGATTCTCCGCATGTGTGTCATGATGATTCTCAAAATGAGGCACACCGTTCTCTGATTGGTGTATCTGGTTTGTGCCGATACGAGGTGTGCCGCCGGTGATTGAGGTGTGGGAGAGGCGGCCACCGCCATTCACGCTGTTCTTTGTGGGCGATGTCATGAGTATCAAAGACGTACAGGATGGGAGCCGTCATCTGGCGGCTATGGAGAATTTGCCGGGCTTCGAGGGGATGATCGGGGCCTGCCCAGCAATGCAGAAGCTGTTTCGGACGATCGAGCAGGTCGCCGAAACGGACGTCAGCGTGATGATCTTTGGTGAATCCGGAACCGGCAAGGAGATGGCGGCCCGCGCGCTCCATCGCCGCAGCCGCCGCTCAGGCGGACCGATGGTGCCCATCAATATGGCGGCCATTCCCCGCGAGCTGGCAGAGTCCATTCTTTTCGGACACGAGAAAGGCGCCTTCACGGGCGCCGATCGCGCCCAGGCGGGCGTTTGTGAACAGGCTCACAATGGCACGCTGTTCCTCGATGAGATTGGCGAGCTGCCGCTGGACCTTCAGCCGAAGCTGCTGAGATTTCTTCAGGAACGCCGCTTCCGTCGCATCGGCGGGCTGACCGAATACTCCGCCGATGTGCGCATCATCAGCGCCACCAACCGCGATCCCGAGCGGGAAGTCCGCGCCGGCCGACTGCGCGAGGACCTGTTCTTCCGCCTGAACGTTGTGCCGATCCACATGCCGCCGCTGCGTAACCGGATGGAGGATATTCCGATCCTGGCGCTGTTTGCGGTGCGGCTCTTTGCCCAGCGGCATGAGCGGACGTTCCGCGCGATTGACCCACAGGCGATCCGCCGGCTGATGGCCTATCACTGGCCGGGCAACATCCGCCAGTTGTTCAATGTCATCGAGCGCGCCGTCGTACTGCACAACGGCCCGACGCTTACAGCCGAGATGTTGATGGCAGACACCTGGTTCAAGGATGTCGCTTCCGACGATCCATCGCCCCCAAGCGAGGGACCAGGCTGGCCCATGGGCTCCGATGATATGGTGATGCCGCTCAACGAGCTGGAGCGGCGCGCCATCGAGCAGGCGATGCGGCAGTGCCAGGGCTCAGCCTCGGAAGCCGCCCGCCGGCTGAACATCTCGCAGGCCACGATCTATCGCAAGCTCAAGGCACATGGCCTGGATGACCTGCGCCGGCGTCCCATGGCGATGGAGGCCCAGACGGCCCGCTTCATCAGCCTGGCCGGCCATCCACAACCCGACAGCCTGTGCCTGAAGCAACCCGAATCTCCCGAAGTACCCGTGTGATCGGGCGGGCGAAATGCCCGAAACATGATGGACACGCGTCTCTCCTGAGCGCGTGTCCATCTGCATTTTGAGGGGAGGCGAAGCGTGTTCTCGGAGGGGCGCATGGCAGTGTGCCCCTTGGGATGCCCATCGGCGTTGATCACGCGTGGTGCCGTTTGGGTGGGGGTGCATTGTCATGCGCCCCTACCGGACAGCGGACATCACCGACGCGTCTTCAGAATCCTTGGTCGCTTGCCGACTCAGTTCGCCGGCGCGTTCCCGGTGGCATCGGGATTCGCTTCCGCCGCCGCCCGTTCACGGGCCACTTCCGGCACGGTGCCTGTGCGCTTGGGCATGGGCGGCAGGCCGAGGATCTCTCGGGCCCGGTTTAGGGCATCATCGATGTTCCCGAAGAGGTTTTCCTCGCCGATGCTTTCCACCAGGCCGTACTTGGCCATCGCGAACATCGGCTGGGCGTGCACGCCCGCTAGCAGCAGGGTCGTGCCCTCGCGGCGGCACATGGCGTGGAACTCGCCGAGGGCGTGCATCGCCGTGGCGTCGATCGCGGTGACACGCCGCATGCGGAGAATGAAGACCTTGGGCGGCTTTTCGACGTTGCGCAGCGTGTCCTTCAGGCGATCGGCGATGCCGAAGAAGAACGGCCCGTTGATTTCGTAGACATCGACGCCTTCAGGCACCTCGCGGCTGGTGATGGCGTTGGGGTCGCTGAACTCGGGGAACTCGGGGCCTTCTTCGTCGATCTCCTCGCGCACGGCTGAAACGTTGGTCACTTCGCTCATGCGCTTCATGAAGAGCATGGCAGCCAGCACCATGCCGACGCCGACGGCGATCGTCAGGTCCATCAGCACCGTCAAGCCGAAGGTCGTCAGCAGGACCGCCACGTCGCTCCGCGGGGCGCGCAGCAGGTGCTTGAAGTGATGGCGCTCGCTCATGTTCCAGGCCACCACCACCAGCACCGACGCAAAGACCGGCAGGGGGATTCGGCTGGCCAGCGGGGCGAGCAGCAGCATGCACAGCAGGACGAAGACTGCATGCACCATCCCCGCCAGCGGTGTGCGACCGCCAGACTTGACGTTCACCGCCGTGCGGGCGATCGCGCCCGTCGCAGCGATGCCGCCGAAGCCGACGCTGGCGATATTGGCGATGCCCTGCGCGACCAGTTCGACGTTGCTCTTGTGGCGGCCCCCGATCATGCCGTCGGCCACGACGCAGCACAGCAGGCTCTCGATGCTCGCCAGCAGGGCGATGGTCGTCGCTTCGGGGATCAGCGAGCTGATTCGCTCGTAGGTGAAGGCCTTCAGGATGCCGAGCTGCGGCTTGGGCATCTCCCGCGGTACGCCGCCAAACTTCGTGCCGATCGTTTCCACGGCGCTGTCCCCCCAGCGGGAGACGTCATCCAGATGCATCACCGACACGAAAATGGCTGCCAGGATCACCGCGATGATCGCGCCCGGCAGGCGGGGAGCCACCCGGCGCAAGATGATGATGATCGCCACGCCGCCCACCGCGATCCCCGTGGCCCAGGGGTTGATGAACTCAGCCTGGAACGCGTCCCAGTAGGCGGCCCATTTGTGCAGGAACTCCGGCGGGGGGTTGCCCATCTTCAGGCCGAAGAAGTCCTTCATCTGCGAGCTGAAGATGATCACCGCGATCCCGGACGTGAACCCGGTCGTCACCGGGTAGGGGATGAACTTGATCATCGAGCCGAGCTTCGCCAGGCCCATGATGATCAGGATCACCCCAGCCATCACGGTGGCGACGGCCAGGCCCTCCAGCCCATGCCGCTCGGCGATCGAGTAGAGGATGGGCATGAACGCGCCCGTCGGCCCCGCCACCGCCACGCGCGACCCGCCCAGCAGGCTCACCAGGAAACCCGCCACAATCGCCGTATACAGCCCCATCTGCGGGGTGACGCCCGGGCCGGAGTTGACGGCAAAGGCCATCGCCAGCGGCAACGCAACCACGCCCACCGTCAAGCCGGCGAACAGGTCATTCCAAAGGACCTGCCGTCCGTATCCTTCCCGCAGGCAGACGATGGACTTGGGTAAAGCAGATTTCCACGAAGCCTTCGCCCGCTTCAATGCGGGAGAAGCCTCAAAGGTAGAGAGCGACATAGGACTCCAGGGGCGGATTATCTTATGCACGGGCCTGAACCGTCCGCAAGATGGCTGCCGTCAGCGGGCCGAACCGCATCGACCGCCTGAGTTGACAGAATCCACCCGCCCGCATATTTGTAAATGATTCGCGGTCCCCCGCACTCGCCGCGGCGGACGCGCCGAGCCGTATCCCGATATTGCCGCCACCCCCATTTGCATATGAGCGAACTGAGCACGACGATCAACGAACGCGCCGCTGAGGAATTCTTCAAAAAGGCTGTCGAAGCCGAAGAGAACGGCCAGCACGAGCGGGCCATGGAGTTCTATGAGCGCGCCCTGGCCGAAAATCCGGACCATGAGCCGGCCTGTTTCCGCCTGGCCCTCCTGTATGACCGCCAGGCCGACGACACCCAGGCCATCGAGCTGTATGAGCGCATCTGCTCCGGCGCCCCGGTCCATCTCAATGCCCTGATCAACCTGGCCATCCTCTACGAGGACAACAACCACTACGAGGAAGCCCGCCGCTGCCTCGAAGCCGTCCTCCGCACCAATCCGAACCATCCCCGCGCCCGCCTCTATATGAAGGACGTGGAATCGGCGCGGTCGATGTACTTCGATGAGGATGCCGAGCGCCGCGACGGCCGCCGCAATGCCGTCCTCGAAATCCCGATCTCCGATTTCGAGCTCAGCGTCCGCAGCCGCAACTGCCTCAAGAAGATGAACATCCGCACGCTGGGCGACCTGCTGCGGACCACCGAACAGGAGCTGCTCAGCTACAAGAACTTCGGCGAGACCAGCCTCAACGAGATCAAGGCCCTGCTGGCCAGCAAGGGCCTGCGGCTGGGCCAGGCTCTCGAAGACGGCCGCACCCCGGCCCCGCGCCGCAGCGTCCCGGTCGAGGGGGATGTGCCCGAAGAGATCATGAACAAGCCTGTCGCCGACCTGGAGCTCAGCGTTCGCAGCCGGAAGGCCCTGCAGCGGCTGAACATCACCACCGTCGGCGAGCTGGCCGCCCGCACCGAGGACGAACTGCTCGGCTGCAAGAACTTCGGCCAGACCAGCCTCAACGAGATCAAGCAGCAGCTTGCGACGTTCGGCATCAGCCTCCGCAAGCTGGAAGATTAACCCTTCGCAGGGGCTGGTTTTCCATCACGATCTGCCGCCAGGACCCCGGTTTACGCCGGGGTCCTTGCTATGATCGGTATACCCCGCACCGTTTGCTCTCCGGGTCGCCGACTTCGCGGATGTGCTGGCGGTTTGGGTAATAGGCATGCCAGAAACCGCAAGCTACACTAAACCGTGATGCCGCCGTTGACCCGACAGCAGTTTGTCGAGCACGTGTTGCAGATCGTTCGCGAGCGATTTCCGCTGGTGAAGGTCGCCCGTTCGGAGATGCACAGCTTCTCGCTGCGCATCAACGGTCAGGTTGCGCCCCTGGAAAATCTCTATCGCCTGATCAAGCTCAATCCCCAGGACATGCGGCGGCACATCGAGCGGTGGATGGTCGAGCTGCTGCGGGCCAGCGAGGGCGTCCCCGATCGCGATGCCGGCTTCGAAGCCGTCCGCGAGCGCATCCTCCCCATGGTCATCAACAGCCGCAGCAGCGAGGTGGCTGTCGATACGATGGTGACCCAGCCGTTCCTCGAGGATCTGCTGATCGCCTACGCCATCGACCACGACCGTACGATCGCCTACCTGTCGCGCAAGCAGTATGCCCTGTGGAAGGTCGACATCGACGACCTGCACCAGGTCGCCATCGACAACCTGGTGACCCGCAGCGAGTCGATCCCGGCCCATGCGGCGCAGGACGAAGACGGCAGCGTCAATCTCGTCCTTTTCCAGACGATGGACGGCTACGACGCCAGCCGCATCCTCCTGCCCACGCTGCATGATCGCCTGCGCGATCACCTGGGCAGCCCGTTCGCCGCTGGGATCCCCAATCGCGACATCCTCATCTGCTTCCGCGACGATCGCGATCTGCTCAATCGCGTCGGCCCGCAGATCGCAGCCGACTACCGCTCCATGCCGCACCAGGTCAGCGATCGCCTGCTGCTGGTGACGGCTGACGGCATCGCGCCATACCCTGATTGATCAGTCCGCCTGAAAACGCGGTTTGAGCTCGTGCGCCCAATCGCCGCTGAGCACGCGCTCCGCCTCCAGCGGCGACTGCGGATCGTCCTTCAGCACGAATCGCACAAGGTCCGTCCGGCGCCAGTTCCTGTCGGTCTGATCGACCTCGGCGTCGGCGACGTTCTCCGGGACGAACGTGATGCGGTCATTGCCGCACCACATCGGATAGGCTGGCAGCGTATTGCCGAACCGGCTGATGTCGCGCAGCGCCACCGTGCCGCTGCCGTCGCGGTTCATGAGCATGATCAGCCGCTGATCGGCGTCGTCTTCGCCCTTGGCTGCCTGTTCGAACAGAATCCGCTGCCCATCCGGGCTGAGGGCAAACAGGGCGCCCACGCGCTCAGCGATCACGTTCAGGCTGCCATCGGCGCGCGTGTACTGGAACAGCGTGAAGGCCAGTGCGCTTTCCGATGGATTCTCCTCCTCCGCGGCCGCGGGGAAGTTCCGCTGGCGGGCGGTGAACAGCAGATCATCGCCGGCGCGCTCGATCCAGATCGTCTCGCCGGCGAGCACACGGACAAGCGTCTGCTGTTCCAGTGCGGCGGCTTGGGGATCGAGTGTCACCTCGATCAGCCGACCGGTCTGCGTGCCGGGCTTGGCTTCCTGCTCATCCGGCACGACCAGCGCCAGGCGGTTGTCGCCGGTGAAAGCAGCGGCGAATCCACTGTTGCGCCACACCAGGTACAGCGCCTGCGACGGCAGATGCCAGGCGTAGACCGACATCTGCTCGCTGCCGCGATTGCCCTGCGCGACGACGGCCAGCCACTGGCCATCGGGACTCAGATGCAGATGCAGCGGCACTTCATGCAGCGTGAACAGCGGCTTGACGCCATCGGCGTCCGTCCAGGAGACGACGACCAGCCGATCGCCGTCATCTTCCGGGTCGGCATCAGCCGGCGCGTCGGGGGTGGCGCCACCCGCCCAGTTCGCCGCCAGGGGTGTCGTGGCAGGGGCGCCGGGGACCTGATCATGTTTGAGCGCGAAATAGGCGGTCGAGCCATCGGCTGACCATTGTGCCGTGCCTTCGCCTTCGCCCTGGAACTGGATCTTGCCGTCGGCGTCGATCACGGCGATCTGGCCGTAGTTAATGTAGACGCCGCGCTGGCCGTCAGCCGACCAGAACACCCGCGCCGGCACATGGCATCCGCCGGCGACCATCAGCACCAGCACCATCAACAACGCCCCAAGTCGTCCACCCAGCCCGATGAATTGTGTTGTTCGTGTCATGATCTTTCGCCCCATGCGTCAGCGTTCCGCTAACTCTCGTAAATCCACGGCTTACGCGTACGACACTTTCCCGTCATGTTTACAGACGGCACGTCCCGGAGCAACTGCCATCTGCCTGCTGCGGATCGCGACGCCATGTCGTCTCCCGGTCCCTCAGCCTCTATAATGCCCGCCCTATGCCAGCAACCATCATTGACGGGACCGCCATTGCCAATCGGATCAAGGAGCAGGTGCGCCAGCAGGTGCAGGCGCACACGGAGGCCGGTCGGCCGGTCTATCTTGTGGCGGTGCTCGTCGGCGCCTCGCCGGCAGGCGAGCTGTTTGCCGAGCGGCAAAAGCAGGCCTGCAACGCCGTCGGCATCGATTATCAGCTCATCACACTCCCATCGGACAGCACGTTCGAGCAGGTGTCGCAGACGATCTCAAAGCTCAACCACGACCCCGCCGTCACGGGCATCATGCTTCACCTGCCGCTGCCCCCGCACCTCGATGCGACCGAGCTGCAGTACCGCATCGATCCGCTGAAGGATGTGGAGGGTGTGAATCCCGCAAACATCGGATATGTCGTCTACGGCCATACGCTGATCGCGCCGTTTACGGCGCTGGCGGTGATTGAGCTGATCCATTCGACCGGCGTGGAGCTGCGGGGGGCGGAGGTGACGGTTGTCGGGGCCAGCCAGATCGTCGGCAGGCCGATTGGGCTGCTGCTGACCCAGCAGATGGCGACGGTCACGACCTGCCACATCGCCACGCGCGACCTGAAGCTGCACACCCGCCGGGCGGACATCCTGGTGGCTGCCGCCGGCAAGGCAGGCTTGATCACAGCCGATCACGTTAAGCCCGGGGCTGTCGTGATCGATGTCGGCATCAACCGCATCACCCTTCCCGACGGTACGAAAAAGACCGTCGGCGACGTCGATTTCGATGCCGTGAAGGAGATCGCCGGCCACATCACCCCTGTCCCCGGCGGGGTCGGCCCGATGACGGTCGCGATGCTCCTGAAAAACACGCTCCGCAGCGCCGATCTGCTGGCTGGCAAATGAGTTGAAGCTGCTGAGAGGCGCGTCAATCCAAGATCCGCGATCCCAGATCGACTACACCGCCAGCCACGGCGATGCGCGCATCTGCGCCGGCGTGATGCCCAGGCGTTGCCGGAAGACGCGGCACAGGTAGTTGGCGCCGGAAAAACCCGCCTGGCGGGCGATCTGGTCGAGCTTGGCGTCGGTTTCGCGGATCAGGCGGGCAGCCGTCCGCAGGCGGTGTTGGGTGAGGTACTCGCTGGGGCTGACGCCCGTCGTGACACGGAACTGCCGCGAGAGGTACTCCCGCGTGCAGTCGACCATGCGCGCCAGCGTGTCGACGCCGAACCGATGGTCCGAGGCATGTTCAGCGATCAGCTCGATCGCCCGGGCCACGCGCGGGTTGGTGCTGACGCGCGACCCGCGCAGGGTGCTGTAGATCGTCATCAGAAGCTGATACAGCATGGCTGACAGCAGATAGCGATCCGGCAGCGTGCCGGACTGGCGCATGTGCGCGATGGCCAGCATCTGCGCCTGGATCGGGTTGCGCGGCCCGAAGTCCAGGATATGTCCGAAAGCTGCGGTCAGCCGCTGATGCCAGCGCATCGCTACTGGCCCGACCATCGACACAAACACCAGCTCCAGCGGGCGGGGGGAGGCGGGGTGAAACCCGTATTCGAACCGGCCGGGGATGATATTCATCCAGGCATGGTTCGCTGGCAGGACGTGATACCCGCTGGCATCGCGGTAAAACCCCTCGCCGGCGATCGTGAGCTGGAGCGTGACATGCGACGGTTCGCGTCGCTGCTGGGCGTTGTGGTAGTAGCGCGTGTCGGTGCGTTTTTCGACGCCGCCGCCAGCCAGCCACAGCAGGGGTTCGGACGTGCGGGCGTGGAGGCCCTGGAAGGCTTGTGCAGCCCATGCGGTCATATCACATTTGTACTAAAAATGGTCACAGCATTCCATTTCTCTTGCATTACCGCACGGTATGCTGGTCACAGTATGAAAAGGCCGCCCGGGAGGGCCGGTGAAGTTACCGGCGCCGCCGGCGGGGTACTTCGCAGGAAAGACGCCACCTCATGAGCACCACCCAGAGCAAGGCCGTTGGCCACGCAGCGCATTCGAAGGCTGCCGACACGCAGGAAGGCCTGCGCGGCAAGATCATCCGTCCGATCAACATCACGTTCCTGGGCGCCGGATCGGGCTTCTGTCCGACCCTCTGCCGCGACGTGCTGCTGATGCCCGGCGCCGACCGGGGCGAGTTCCGCCTGTGCGACATCGACAAGGACCGCCTGTCGACGATGCACCAGGTGGTCGACAAGCTGATCAAGGATTCGGGCCGTTCGGATGGCTGGTCCGTCCGTTCGAGCACCGAGCGGCGTGAGCTGCTGCCGGGCACGGACTATGCCGTCTGCTGCGTCGAGGTCAGCGGCACGGCGTGCGTGGCGTGGGATAACGACATTCCGCTGAAGTACGGCATCGACCAGTGCATCGGCGACACGCTCGGACCGGGCGGGCTGTTCAAGGGCCTGCGCACCGTGCCGGTGTTCCTGGACATTCTGCGGGATATCCGTGAGCTGGCGCCCCAGGCGATCATGCTCAACTACACCAACCCGATGAGCATGCTGGTGCTGGCAGCCGGCCGGGCTGTGCCGGAAGTGCCGGTCGTCGGCCTGTGCCACAGCGTGCAGGGCACCAGCCACCTGCTGGCCAACTACGCCGAAGTCCCCTACGAAGAGATGGAATGGGAGTGCGCCGGCGTGAACCACCTGGCCTGGTTCACGAAGCTCAAGCACAAGGGCGTCGACCTGTACACCTCCAAGCTCTACGCCAAGTTCGCCAAGGAAGTCGAAGAGGGCATCAAGGAGGCCGAAGCCGGCCTGGCCTCGCACGACTCCCGCAACATGGGCGAGGGCGAGCAGACTTGGAAGTATGGCGACCTGGTCCGCAAGGACATGTGCGTGCAGTTCGGTGCTTTCATTACTGAAAGCTCCGGCCACCTGTCCGAGTACCTGCCGTACTACCGCAAGAACGCCGAGGGGCGCAAGCTCCTGCGGGCCTGCTACGACGGCGGCAGCCGCTTCTACGCCAGCAACTGGCCGACCTGGCGCAAGAACGCCGACGAAAAGCGGATGCGCCTGGTCCGCGGCGAAGAAACCATCGAGATGCAGCGGTCCTGGGAGTACGCCTCCTGGATCATCGAAGCCCGCGAAAAGGACGTGCCGTTCCGCATTCACGGCAACGTCATGAACAACTCCGAGAAGCCCGGCGTCCGCGGCAGCGGCGAGGGTGGCAAGCTGATCACCAACCTTCCCGGCGATGGCGCGGTCGAAGTCGCGTGCATGATCGACCGGAACGGCGTGAACCCCACCCGTTACGGCGCCCTGCCCCCGCAGATGGCCCACATTTGCCACAGTCAGATGGCCTATTTTGACTTGGCAGCCAAGGCCTGCATCGAGAAGAGCATCGAGGCGGCGGTCCATGCCCTGTTCCTGGACCCGCTCACGTCGGCGATCCTCAGCCCGCGCGAGATCCGCAAGATGACCCTCGAAATGTTCGAAGCCGAGAAGGAGTTCCTCCCCGGCTACAAGTGATCGACCGCCCGGCAGGGCAGTTGTCGGTTTTTGCCACAGCAGCCGGACGTGGGCGACTGAAAAAGTCGCACGCGTCCGGCTGCTTGCCTTTTGTTTGTGCACCTGTCGATAAACTAATCGCCCCTGGCGCTGCAGAATCCGCTTTGACCGCGCGGCACGGGGATTGCCCTAGAGGGGGTGAACCAACAGCTTCGCAAGGAGATACGCGCTCCATGGCCAGTTGATACTTGTCAAAACCTCAGTTCCCCCAGACCCGCGGCAAATGCCGCTGCGCACCGACCCCCTTGCGGCGCTGCGCGCCTGTGGCGGGATGAGGAAGGAGACCAGGCTATGGGTAGTTGGAAGACGCGCTCGCTGATCGCGGGCGCCTGTGTGCTGGCGGTTCCGGGCATCGTGCTTGCCCAGGACGGTGGGGCTCCGGCCGTCGATCCTGCGATCGTCCGGGCCGAGCCGATTGTGGGCGAGAAGATCGGGGTCAGCCTCGGTTACGACTACGCCTCGCACTTCATGCTCTACGGTGCCGACGTCTGGGGCGCCGGTAACGATTTCTTCAGCAGCCGCTCGACCAACTTCGTGTGGGTGGATGTGGCGGTCGATCTGGCGCCGTTCACCCTCAACTTCGGTGCGTGGAGCGACATCAACGACAATGCGGACAGCGGCTTGGGGGGAGCGATTCAGGAAGTCGACGTGTACGTGGGACTGTCGTACACGATCGAGCGCTTCACGCTGGGCGTGACGTACCAGGAGTGGTACTACGGCGGCGATGAGGAGCGCGTCGTCGACTTGAGCGTCGCCTTCGACGACTCGGACCTGCTTTTCGACGGATTTGCGTTCAATCCGGCGTTCCTGGCGCACCTGCGCGTGGATGGCGCCTCCGGCCAGGAAGAGGCTGAAGCGTTTGTCTTCAGCATCGAGCCGGCGTTCCAGCTCACCGAGGGCGAGTATGCCCTGACGCTGTCGATCCCGGCAGGCGTCGGGTTCTTCACCGACGAGTTCAACGGCGGTGACGACGGCTTCGGCTACGCCTACGTCGGCGCGACGCTGTCCGTGCCGCTGGCGTTCATTCCGGCTGAGTATGGCGAATGGTCGGCAGCCGTGAACCTGACGTATTACTTCACGGATGACGATGCCATCCCCGGCAACCCGGATGATGACTTCCTGACTGGCACGCTGAGCATCAGCACCAGCTTCTAATGACTCTTCCTCCTCGTGCATCGCAGCCGGCGTCGCCGTCGCGCCGGCTGCGATGTTTTTTGTTGGGGGACTGACAAGACGCTGTCAGGGGGGCAATGCGGAGGCGCCGGGGGTGATTTATCGCGACGCTGCGGCCATATCTGACTTTTGTGATGCGCCACGAGCCTCCGGGTGGCTATACTGATCCCGGTGGGGGCGTCGCTCGCTGCGGAGCGACGATTGGGGCTGTGACGCTTCAGATCGGAGGTCGCAATGGGTGCTTTCACAATGTTGGCGCACGCTGGGCATACGCCGGACACCATCCTGCATGCGATCTGGCACATGGTGGAGGAGGCGAATCCGATGCTGCTGGCGGCGATCGTGGTGGCGATCCCGCTGGTGGCAGTGGTGGGGTGGCGCCTGCGCCGCCCGTGGTGATGGGGCGTCGGCTGGCGGGTGCGGGCGGCTGATTCCCGGCCGTTGAGCTCGCCCATTCGCTGGGCTTGAACGATCCTGCCAATGGGATAAGATGTTGCAGCGTCCTGTCGGCGGCGAAAGCCGCAGACCGCACTTGCCGGAGTAGCTCAACGGCAGAGCACCGCTTTCGTAAAGCGGGGGTTGTGGGTTCAAATCCCACCTTCGGCTTTTCACATCAGTTGATCCAGCGCCACAAGCAAGTACAGGCCCATCCGCAGACCACCCGCCACAGCATTGCGCGGCGTATGGAATGGATCGGCCCTATCACCGTTGATGAGCCGTTTCGATGCAGCCGGGGGAAAGGGCGTCAGCGCAGAAACTCCAGGATGCATCCGTCACCTGGTTCGAGGGTGAGGGTGAGGCGGCCATTGCTGAACTGCCCATGCTCCAGTGCAGTGGTGTGGGTTTCAACCTTCAGTTCCTCGAGATTGGTATCCCGCGGATCACCGGTCATGCCGTGGCGGATGACCTGCCGGGCTGCTGAGAACGGCAGCTGGAGTTCGACGGTATGCGGGCTGGCGAGGTCCAGGTTGACCAATGCCACAACCGTCCGCTGGTCATCCATGGCCGCATGGGCGTGGATGAGGTTGACCGTTCGCTTCTGGGCGGGGCGATTGGCGCGCACATCCGACTGCGAGCGCGGCAGGTCCAGCTCGAGCGTCGGGCTGCCGTCAACCTCGACGCGGACCAGGTTCCGATTGGCGACGGTGTGGTTCACCAGCTTCAGAGCCAGGAAGCCCGGGCTGGGGCGAAAACCTTGTGCATACGACGTGTGGCTGTTCCACCATCGTCCCTGTCCGAAGCTGAGGTAGCACTGATACGTCCAGCCCAGCCGCCAGGCATCCAGCCATGCATCCAGCATCGCGATGCCCATGGCGCGCGACTTGCCGTAGTACTCTGCGGCGCGGTCCTGCTCTGGTGATTCGGCGCGAAGTCCGAATCCCGACGGGCCGCCTTCATAGGCGCTCATGCGCACGTCTAATCCCATTTCGCGCAGCCGCTTGTGGGCTTGTGCCTGCCGATTCCATTCTTCGTCCTTCGCCAGGCGATAGGCCAGCAGTGTCCGCTGGATGCCACCGTCGTCGATAGTGGTCTGGCTGGACTCGCCGGTCTCCCAACGCGGGCCGATGTAGGTGGCATGGCTGTGATATCGATTGGCACCGCCAGCCGCGATCGTGGCCTCCTGGCCATAGCCGCGAACAGTGCCATCGCGCCGTACTTCGGCTGTATAGTTGCCGCCCAGGCAGATCGTCAGTTTCTGATCGTCCCACCAGGGGCTCTGCCGCATCTGGTCCACCATGTAGCGTGCCCAGATGCCAAACTCGCGCCCAGCCTGATGGACCGTGCCATATCGGCCAAGGCCGATCCAACCTTCCATCTTTCGGTTGTGCCAGTTTTCGTTGCCGAACTCGATGATGATCTCCCGGAAATCCGCGCTCCAAGGTCGCCCGTGTCCCCGCTGCCGCCATCGCTGATAGGCCATCGGTTTGCTGTCGGGCGTGTCGGACTGCGGGTCATAGGGCGCGCAGAGATACTCGATCAGTTGACGGTACTCCTCCTCGGTGTGGGTGATCTGCGTCATGATCCAGGGAACGCATCGCGTTTCCGGATTATCGCCCGTTTGCTCGAGGATGGTCAGGGCCTTGGCAACTGTGGTTAGATCGTTGTGCCGAACGCTGACCCTGTCTGAGAACCGCAGAGAGTTGTCCGGAATCCATGAGCACAGGGCGGCCATCGTTCCTTCGGTCAGCCCCGCCCAGATGCGCACGGCGCCTTTCCGGCCGCTGGATGGCTGGCTGGCCAGCATCTCATTCAGCAGCCTGCGATTGACGACAAACGGCTGGCGCGCCTGCTCAGGTTCGTAGAACGCCTGAAGACGCACGTTATCCACCAGGAGCTTGCCGTCGCCTTCGTAGCGGATGACAGCCCCCTCAATGCCTCCGTTGGCGGGAGCAGTCGGTGCGACAAACTCAAAGCCAACCAGTTGCCAGCTTTCGCCAACCGCCTGCTCATGCTGGATGCGATGGCCAAAGTAACCGCGTTGCAGCGCATCGGGCCGCTCCGGGCCGAAGCCCAGGATCACTGTCCCGTGACTGCCGCCCTCGCGCCGGACCCACGCCTCGTATCGATAGCTGACACCCGGTTCGAGTGTGCTGTACCAGTTCGCATCCCTGCGCCCCGGGCCGCCGAACAGCTTGTTCCAGACCTGTGCAACACCGCTATCCGGCATCATTTCCAGCACGCCCAGGCTGCCGTACAGTTCCTCGGGCCGTCCACCGCTGAACGGCACCTGCCGGATCTGTCCGATGGTCGTGGACCAGGGGCTGCCCACCCTGCGGACGCGGGGATGGAAGTCGTTGAGGTCGGGCCAGTGGAACGTCCGCTGGAAGATGACAACGTCATCCAATCGCAGTTGCTCTCCGCCTTCGTAGTACACCCGCCAGCCGCGGGCGATCTGCTCCTGCTGCTCCTTCGACAGGCTGGACCATTCGCTGTACGAATCCGGCACGCCCGGCACGGTCCAGCCACCGTCGGGCAGGCCGGGTGCGCCGCGCGGCGTTACCCGCGTCGTAAACAACGGCACAAGGCGACTTGCCTTTTCGGCATCAAGGATCTTGCCACCCTGCGCCCAGCCGGCCTCCTTGTATGGAGCCGGGTTGCCGCCATCGTCGACAAAGCGATAGGCGCGCATCTCGGCCCCGCTGTAAGTGCCGCTGGTGTAGAGCAGGTATCGGCTGGTGCCGGGGCCGTCGAGCGTGATCCAGTACCGCCCGTTTTCCTGTCCGCTGTCGATCACCCGATACAGGTCGCGCTGGGTGATCGGTTCGAAACCGGGGTTGAAGATGAGGTTTCCGGCGCTGTGCCGGGTGCCTCCCGGGTCACCGAAGTTGTTCAGACCGAGCGGCTCAAACTCCTCCGCGGCTCGGATCACCTCCGTGGTGACCTGGACCCGTGTCACCTGCTGCCCCGAGGCCTGGAAGGCCCAACCCGTGCACAGAACCCAGAACAACACAACATGGAAGCGCATCATCTGCTGATACCCCCGGCTAATGGGTCGATGTACAGCAACAGACAGCGGCGGGGCGCCACGGTTGTCTTACTTCATCAACGGCTTGAATCGGCGTTCGATCTCGCTGGCCGACGGCCACTTGTCGCGGAAGCTCTCGACGGCGCCGTCCGCCCGGGCAACATTGACGGTCTTGTTGTGAAACGCGATGGTCAAACCGGGCTTCAGGATCGGCCAGGGCCCCTTGCCGAAGACGCCGCTGCCGCCGGCCGCCATCGTGTCGTATTCCAGTTCATCAACGAAATAGATCCCGCTGGGGTTATCATAGACTCGCCCATCGCCCAGCATGATGATGTCCGGGCGCAGCTTCGACAGGCGTTTGCACTGCCGGATGCCGTCCGGCGTGTTGGGGAAGGTGCCATCCTCATTCCGCCGCCCCAGTAGCCAGACGTTCATGGAATAGTGGAAACTGAACCGGTCCGTGAAGTACCACGGGTTCGGCAGCTCCGTAGCAAACGGGCAGTGCCACACCATCCCCTGATACACGCTGCGCTCATACGGTATATACGACGTCAATCCCGGCCGGGCGCCGCCGACACGGTCCGCCCAGGTGGTTCTGTAGGGTTCGTTTGCCGGGGTTGTGAGCGGCGTGAAGGGATAGTAATACGGTGTCCATCCCTGGTTGTCATTGGCGTACATGATAACGGCATGAACCAGCTGCCGCACATTCGACATGCACTGCACGTTCTTGGCGGCTGCGCGGGCCCGGTTCAGCGCGGGCATGAGTATAGCCATGAGTATGGCTATGATTCCTATGACAACAAGAAGCTCCACCAGCGTGAAGGCGCGTGCCTGCTTGCGATCGATCATGGCAACCTCCCTCAGCGACATGACCAGCCTTTTCAGACGTGACGTCGTCTCCGCAGTGCGGTGCCCACCAGAGCAAGAATGCCGAGGCTGGCCGGTTCGGGCACCGCGGACAGCGTGTAGTCGACACGGAACATTGTATTGACGGGATCGTGAACCAGAGTTGCCGATTCCCCGCTGCGCAGGCCGATGAATACAGGCTCGGCGAAGCTGCCTGTAAGCGTACCTGAGTAGTCGATCAGCGTGGTACTGTATGAGGCCGCGGTATCACCGCGCGGAATGTTTGTGAAGTCGATGTAGAGCGCGTTGCCACCGAGTGTGAAGCTCGTGCAGTTCAGGGCCGTCAGCGCATCCTCGCCAACCTCGTTTTCGAAGATGAAGCGGACTTCGGTGGCGGACTGCTCGGTTCCCCCATCCGTATTGAACAGCGTCAGGGGGCCAACGTTCCAGGCGCCGCCATTTCCGATGACGGTGAGCGTGGCGCGGCTGTCGGCGTTGCCACCCCAGAGACGAAACTCGTGGGTTCCCCCGTTGAGCGTGCCGCCGCGCATGAGGAAGCTGCTGGCTGAGCTCGTCTCCTCGTGCGTCTTGGTCAGGTGGATGGCGTCCGTAAAGGTCAGGCTCCCGCCGGTCAGTTCGATCATGCCGACCGAGTCGCGGACGGTCCGGTTGGTGAAGATTCGCCGGCCCGTCAGAGCACCGCCAGACGGGATCTGCAGCGTGAATCCGCCCAGCGCGCCCGCCCCCAGGTTGATGTCGAGCGTCCCCAGGTCAAGCGTGCCCGCGATCACGCCGGTGCCCCATCCGCGAAGACTCAGGCTCTGAGACGCGGTCACGGTATCGCCCGGGAGAATCTCCCACGACGTTGAGGGAGACGGAACAACGCCCTCGCTCCACGTGGCAGCGGTATGGAAATCTCCTCCGCCTGTCCCGTTGGACTGAACAGCCGCATACTGCGTACCCGTGAGAACGGCCACACTGACGGCAGCCACAGAAATGACCCTGATGCACATGCGTTCTGCTCCTGCTCGAGAGGTGCTATGAGGAGGAACTGCGGTCCTGATGAAAACAGTATCATGATAGCAGATTCACGTGTCAACAACTTTCTCTTTTTTTGGCATATTCTCTTGAAAAATACTGGGCATCCCACATAATGATAGCGGTATCATCATGGCCACGATTCGAGAAGTCGCTGAAGCCGCCGGGGTGAGTCTGGCGACCGCCAGCCGCGTGCTGGGGGCGCCGGCGGGGCGATTCCCCGTCAGCCGAAAGACCTCCCAGCGGGTCCGTGCCGCCGCCGAAAAGCTCGGCTATCGCGTCAACTATCACATGCAGGCGGTGGCGTCCGGCCGCGCCAACGCGGTCGGATTCTGCGCCGAAGTCACGCTCAGCCCACAGATTGGCTCAGGGTCGGGCAACTTCTACTTCGACGAACTGCGACGTGGCGCCGAGTATGCCACTCAGGAACGCGGCGCCGCCTTGATGAGCATCCACCCCGGCCAGGGCCTGACATCTCTTCAGCGGGGTCTGAACTTCATGCGCGAGCGCCGGATCGATGCCATCGTCGTTCCGGCCACGCGCTACGTCTGTGAACTGCCGGCAGAGTTCGAGCGATGGGAAACGTTGCCCGTCGTCGTCCTCAACAGTATGGCCCCCATCCGCCGCCCCCGTGTGGTGTTCGATGTCCCAGCCGCCACGCGCCTGATCGTCGAACATCTGGCCGAGTTGCGTCACCGGCACATCCTCTGGGTCGGCCCGGAACAGTCCATGGGCAACCAGATGCAGCGTGAGCAGTACGTGATCGCCAACGCCTGGGAAGCGGGCATCACCGGCAAGGCCTGCCGCGTCCCGGTGTCAGATCTGGGCACGACGGCCAACACCGAAGCCCTCATCGCCCGGGTCGCTGACACCCTGCGGCGTTACATGGCTCAGACGCCGCGCGACTGGACCGCGATTGTCGCATTCAACGATCAGTACGCGATCGGCTGTTGCGCTGCGCTTCATGATGTGGGGCTTCGTGTGCCAGCCGATGTATCCGTCGTCGGCTTTGACAACAGCATCGCCAGCTACTGCCTGCCGCCGCTGACCACCATTGACCATCGCTTCTTTGACATTGGCTGTGCCGGGGCGGAGTTGGCTGTCCGACTGGTCAATGCTGACGAGAAGGAACGGTTGGCCATGCTGGATCATGTACAGACAATCGAACCGCGGCTGATCGTGCGACAGAGCACCGGTCCGTGCCCCAGCAGCGCCTGAATCGCCCCTGGCGCATCCATGTCTCGAGCAATTCCGATCAATGACGCAATGCGCTATGCCGCTGGCGCGCCTGGTGGAGGGTGGCGAACCACGCCTCCATGCCGTCGCCGCGGCGGGCGGAGACCTCCAGGATTGGCATGCCGGGGCGCACGTCCTGAATGTTGGCCAGGGCGGCAGCGCGGTTGAACTCAGCCGCCTGGTCCAGGTCGCACTTGGTGATGATCGCCATGTCGGCGGTGTTGAAAATCGTCGGATACTTCAGCGGCTTGTCCTCGCCCTCGGTCGTGCTCATCAGCACCAGCCGCAGATGCTCGCCCAGATCGTAGCTGGCGGGGCAAACCAGATTGCCGACATTCTCGATAAACAGGTAATCCAGCTCCGCCAGCGGCCAGCCTTCCAGGGCGGATTCGACCATCTTCGCTTCCAGGTGGCAGACCGTGCCCGTCACGATCTGCCGGACGGGCACGCCGCTTTCGGCAAGCTTGGCTGCGTCGTTTTCCGTCGCCAGATCCCCGACCAGCGCCGCGACGCGATGCGACTTGCTCAGATGCATCAGCGTCTGGCGCAGAAGCGTCGTCTTTCCCGCGCCGGGGCTGGAGACAAGGCTGACGACCAGCACGCCGGCTTCGTCGAAGCGCTGGCGCAGGGCGCGCGCGATGGTGTCGTTCTCCTTGAGGATCTGCGTGCGGACTTCGAGGATGCGCGGTTTCATCGACGTGCCCTTCAAGTCACATGACACGGGCGCCTCGCCTGTTCAGCTCGATGCCTCCATTGTATTGGCGGGTAGGGCAAACCCTGCGACGAATCCGCTATTCGCAGGCAGGAGGTGATCTACCGGGCGATCACGGCCACAGGGCCACGCGCGGGCGGACGATGATCTGCTCGATCAGCGCCCGCTGCGGCAGGTTGATCGCCAGCAGCACGCAGGCCGCCACGTCTTCCGGCTGAAGCATCTGCAGGCGTGCTTCCTGCGGCGGCGGGGCAGGCCGTTTGTCCAGCAGGGGGGTGTTGATCTCGCCGGGGAAGATGGCGGTCGCGCGGATGCCGTGTCGCCGCTGCTCGACGTTGATCGACTCGGTCAGGCCGGCCAAGCCGAACTTGGACGACACGTAGCCGACGCCGGCAGTCGCATTCGCGCGAACGCCGGCATCGGAGATGACATTGACGATCGTCCCGCCGCCGCGACGCCGCATTCCCTCCAGCAGGGCGCTGGTCATCAGGAACGCGCCAGTGAGGTTGATGTCGATCAGTTTGCGGAAGTCCTCCGGGCTGACCTGCCCCAAAGCCCGGCGGGCGACGTTCGTGCCGGCGCTGTTGACCAGGACGATCGGATCACCCAGCTCGCGCCGGACGCGCTCGGCGATGGCGCTCACATCGGCTTCGCACGAGACATCGCCGGGGCAGATCAGCACGCGATTCTTCGCATCAGCCGGGCACAGCCCAGCCGTCTGGCGGAGCGTGCTCTCGGTCCGACCGACCAGCGCAACAGCCCATCCTTCCTTCGCCAGCGCGACGGCGACGGCTTGTCCGACGCCGCTGCCGGCGCCCGTGATGACGGCGATTCGATCCATCTTTTTCTCAGACTCTGCGGCACGCAATAGCGTGCCCTACGGCCTTCCCTTCGTCGCTCCGTCGCTTCGTCGCCCGAATTGCCCTACTGAAGATCGACCCACGCGCGATCGCGTGCGGACTGTTCGATGGCGTCCATGACGCGCTGCACGGCGGCGCCTTCTTCAAAACCGGGTTGGCAGGGGCGATTGTTGACGATGGCATCGATGAACTCGAAGCCCTGGTCATATCGGAAGCCGACCCGCGGGTCATCGGCTGACGGATCGCGCGGTGAGCCGGGCCAGACCAGCAGCTCTTTGGGAACCGGGATGGTCGTCAGATCCGCATCGCCGCGCTTGCCGATGCGCAGCTCGTGCGGCCGCTGTGTGCTGTAGACGATCGAGCCGTCGGTGCCGTTGATCTCGACAGTATCCTCACCGCCGTAGCCTTCGCCGCGGCCGGCTGCGAGCTTGGTGCTTTCGAGCACGCCGCTGGTGCTGCCTTCGAACTCGCACAGGACGGCCACCCAGTCGTCCACATCCGACGGCTGGCCGCCGCGCGTCGGCACGAAGTTGCGCAAATCCGCCACCAGCCGGCGGATCGGGCCGATCAGCAGATGCCCATAGTCGATCCGATGCGAGAGCATGTCGCCCAGTTCGCCCGTGCCGGCAAGCTGTTTGACCTGCCGCCAGCCCAAGGGGCGATCGCCCCAGTCCTGAAACCGTCGGGCACGGAAGTGCACCGGCTGGCCAATGTCGCCGCGATCGACCAGTTGCTTCATGTATCGCATCGCCGGCACGAAGCGATAGGTGAACGCCGTCATGTGCCGCACGCCCGCCGCCTGCGCATGCTGCAGCAGGTCGAAGGCGGTGCGATGATCCATCGCCAGAGGTTTTTCGCACAGAACGTGCTTCCCGGCCGCGATGGCGGCTTGCACGATGGCGGCATGTGTGAAGTTGGGCGTGGCGACGATGACAGCCTGAACGTCGGGATGCCCAACCGCCTGGTGGTAGTCGGTGAAAAGCAGTTTCACACCCGTTTGCTGGCCGGCGCGCTGCAGCGCCTGCTCGTTGCTGTCGCATAGTGCTGCGACGCGCGCGTGCGGCGAAAGGGCGATGCCCTTGAGGTGATTGGCCAGCGCGATCTGGCCGGTTCCGATGATGGCAACGCCGATCTGCGGCATGGGAACATCATGCAGAAATCACGACGCACAAAGCAAGCTGTTGCGTCCTGATCCGTCCCCCCTCAATCCGCAATTGGCATCGGTGATCAGAAGTCGGCTAGTGATCCCGCCACTGGTAGGGGCGCGGTTCGAACTTCTTGAAGCCGGACTTGCTCTTTTCCAGCTTCTCGCTGATCTGCTTGATGCGCTTGACGTATTCCGCGTACTCAGGGTTGTTGCTGAGGCGATCGAACGGCTGGGTGCCGACGACGCTGTACCAGCGGGGTGCGAAAGCCGTTCCCTTCACGACGGTCGCCGGCACGCCGTGCTGGCGGAGGATCTCAGCCGCCTGGCGGGCATCTTCCTGCTCGGGATAGCTCTGGATGATGACATAGTTCATCCCGACGATGCGCTTGCCGTCGGTCGCAGCGGCCGCAGCCGCGGGGGCCGGCGGAGCCGGGGGCGTGCTGCCGGCGACACTCACGCGATCGCCAACCGTGGCCCTGGGCGCGGGGGCGACATCCAGGACTGAAGGATTGGCAGGACCGGCGCGAAGCTGCTCGGTCGTGACGGCCGCCGTCGCCGTGGCATCCGCAGCGGCTGTAGCCGTTGTTCGCCCGACGTAATACGCCAGGCTGAGAGCCACCAGCAGAGAGAAGGCCGCAACACCGGCATTGGTGTAGGACAAGCTGAAGCGGATGACCTGTCGCGAGCGGTCGACCTGCACCGGCGGCGTGTACGGGCGGGTGACGACCGGAGCCGGCGCCGACGGAGCGATCGTCGCTGCCGGCGGGGGAGCCAGCGCCACCGAGGGCGGCAGGCGGTCACTGTCCACCTCGTGGATCCCCAGGCTGCGCATCAGCGGATGCGGGCGGAGCGTGGGATCGTTGTCATCCTCGGTCACCAGCGCGACCGTGCCGCGAGCGGCCTGGCGCGCAGCCATGCGTTCACGAATCCAGGTCAGAGGCGTGCGATGGTTGCGCAGAGGGGAGCGCTGACGAACGTCACGGTGAATGACATCGAACAGTGCGGGGGCGTTCTTCTTCCTGGCCATCCTTGACCTCACTTTATCCTGAGGAAAGCAGTGCCGTCGCCCTCCTGGCGTAGCGACCACTCCCTGGGGCAGCACGTTTTGCTAAAACCGCCGCTGCCATGTCCGGTTCGTCCTTCACGGCTGACGATGGACTCATGCCCTTGGCGCGGCCCGTTGTGACGCGGGTTCACGATGGCAAGTAAGGTACGTCTGGGGAGCGGGGCGGTCAAGAAAATGTCGGTAAGATTTGCCGTCCACGACACACATATCGTATGTCTCCCGCGGCGAACCCCGCGCGACAGCGGGCGCCTTGCTGTAACGACCAGCCGGAGGCTACGTCCCATGCTGCGCCCCTCGCTGAACCCCAGTTTCCTGGAAGATCCAGAGCCACCGGTGGTGCGCCCGCGCCGCCGGCTGTGGCGGGCGGCGGTGGTTGCGCTTAAACGTGTGTGGCGCCTGATGATGTGGCGACCCTTCGGCACGCCGCGTGTCGAGGGGGAAGAGCCGCAGCAGACGTCGTTTATGGATGTTTGCCGTGCCCTGCTGCATCGGCTGGCGTTTGCGCCGATTGTGCTGACTATGCTGATTGCAGCGCTGGTGTGGTCTGCGACCCACCCCCGGCCGGTTGATGCCGGGGCGACGCCGGCCAGCCTGGGCATCTACTACGAACCGGTCGCCATGGCAGCCGACGACGGCCAGCTCTTCGAGGGATGGCTGGTCCCCGCCATCGACGCCAAACGGGTCATCTCGCAGCAGGAGCGGGTCCTGCGAACCGAACGGGCGGCGGTGGTGCTGGTGCACGACCATGGCCAGGGACGGCAGCAGATGCTGCCGTTGGTGCGGCCGCTCCATGAAGCCGGCCTGGTCGTGCTGGTGGTCGGCCTGCGCGGCGAGGGGACACCCAACGTGTCAGCCCAGACATTTGGATTGCGCGAAGCGGCGGATGTGAAGGCAGCCGTCGAGATGCTGCGGCGACGGCCGTTTGTCGATGCCGATCGCATTGCCGTGATCGGCAGCGGCGCCGGCGCAACGGCGGCTCTCCTCGCGGCGGCCGAGGATCCCGGCATCGTGGCGCTGGTGCTGGATACCCCCTTCCACGACAGCCAGCAGGTCCTGCCGCGAATCGGCCCAGCCGATGACTGGCTGGCCATGCTCAGACCCATGTGCAAATGGGCGTTTGAGTTCAGCTTCGGCGTCGATGCCGATGACCTGAACCTCTCACGCCATCAGCAGGTGCTCAACCGCATGCCCGTCCTGATGATCGACAATGGCGAGGCCGGCCCGGGCGTCTGGCGGCAGCAGAGTATCGAGCAGGTCAAAGTCTTCCTGTACAGGCATCTGGCAAGCCAGGCGGCAATGACGACGGCGTCGGCGGAGTGAGGCTCGTCAGGCCTGCGTCCATTCCCAAGCAAAATCAGCAATGCGATGCTGCGTGAGGGCGGCCAGGTGCAGCTCCGCCAGCGGCTGGGGGCTGCGCGTCGACCAGACGACTGCCCGCGAGCGATCGGCTGACAGGCCGGCGATGTAAGCGGGCGCCGCGCGCACCAGCCGCAGGTCGCGATGATTGCACGCGAAGCTGCGGACAGCCAGCTCGGCATCGCCGCGGCATTGGACGTGGCCGTCGACACATCCCAGCAGCCTCAGCGGCTGGTTGAGGCAGGCGAAAACGGTCGCGGCCGTGATGTTGCCGCCGCCGGCTGGCTGAACGTGCTGAACCACCAGCCTCTGCCGGTCGCGGATCTCCATCGCGCCATCCGCGCGGATGATGCAGACGCCGTCATCAATAACCGCCACCGCCAGCGGCGCTGACGGCAGCTCTCCGCGTCGCTCGATCCGACCATCCTGATCGATCGTCAGCAGCGTCTGCCCGGCGGCAAACATGAGCAGCTCGTCGTCGACGACGGTCAGATGTCGCGGCGCGGCGCCGAGCTCATCGCGGCTGACGTTGCGCAGGGGCTGATCGGGCGCGTCGACCGCCCAGGACGTCAGCCCGGCTTCGCTGTGGCTGGCCCAGATGCGGTCGCGCCATCGCAAGGCTTGATTGTAGCCCATCTGGCTGGCCAGGCTGGGGTGGCGATAGGCGACGGCAAAGCTCGGATAGGCGGGATTCATCGCCAGCACGCCTCGCTGCCCGCCCAGCAAAAGCTGCCGGCTGCCCGTCGGATCATTTGCATAGCCGATGCTGCGCATCGCGCCGACGTCGTCCGGCAGTGCGAGCATGCGCGGATCAGCGACCTCGCCCGCGGTGACTTCCGTGCTGATGAGCATCTGCCCGCAGACAGCATGCAACGTGGCGCGCGGATGACGCATCGCCTGTACATCGATCATGGCGGCAACGTACTCGACGTAGGCCGCCGGATCGGACGCATCGGGCAGGTTCGGCGCAGCCGATGCATCGGCGCCGAGCAGCGTCTGCACGATCTGCGCGCGGCGGCGATGACGCTGTTCGAGGTCCTGCTGATGCAATGCCTGCGCGCGGGCATGTGCGAGCGATGGGCTGTCGACGATCAGCTCGAACGGCGGCAGCAGCTCGATGCCGCAGGTGAAGGCGGTGGCGCGGGCGGTATCGAGCAGCGCCTGCTGCAGCGAGGAAGAAGCGGCGTCAGCCGGGCCGAGCCACTTCTCGGCTGACGCGGTGGCAACGGTTCGGGCAGCCGCCGCGCGCAGCGCGGAGTGAAAATGCGCGCGAGCGTCGTCGAGCGTGACGCGCTGGCGCGCCGCCATCATCGCCTCGGCGAGCATGAGTTTTTCTGCCTCGGCTGGCAGTGCGCGGATGCGTGCGGCGAAGGTGCAGTGGATCACATGCCCGTCGGCCGCCACAAGCCCATGGAGTTCCCAGCGAAGGGGCAGGGGCGTGGGATGGATGCGGATTCCGCCATCAGCCCGTTCGGCGAGGATGAGCGGCTGGTCGCTCATGGTGGGAATGATACACGAGATTGGGAAGAGACGAAGGGGAGACAGTGACGGAACGACGAAGCGACGGAGGGGCGGAGCGACGAGGTGGAAATGGGATACAAAAATACTGCAGGGGCACATAGTGATGTGCCCCTGCAGGTACTACGCGATGGTTTGTGTGCTGGCTGCAGCCTGGTGACGGCAGGCCGCCGACGGCCTAGTCGCGTGGATGCTGGACCGTAGCCGTCGGGATCGGGTACTCGCCGCTGGCACTGGTCGGCTGCGGCTGGGCAGCCGGCGCGGGCGTCGTCTGCTGGCGGCGGCCGAGCGTGGCCAGGTCGACATCCGGCAGCGGGCCGTTCGGCATCAGCGGCCGAGCGAGCTCATCACGCTCCTTGAGGCTGGGGCCGGGGACGATGCCATGGCGAAGCAGCGCGGCTGCCACTTCCTGGTCATCCGGATTGATGGCGTTGGCGCGGCGGAGCGGCGTCAGAGCCAGATCGACCTTGCCGATCTGCTCCAGGAACAGGCCATACTCCTTCAGATAGGCGGCGTTCTGCGGCGCCAGCAGCGTGGCCTGGTTGTAGCGTTCCAGGGCCGTATCGAGATCGCCGCCGTAGCGGTAGGCCTTGGCGAGGATGAAGTACATCTCACCCGACGACTGGGCGCGGGCCTGCGTCTCGAGCGTTTCCAGTTCGACATGACGCTGATCGCTCTGAGCGATGGCCTGTGCCAACGCGTCGATCACAAGCGCGCGGAACTCAGGATCGCGCTTGCCGGGGAACGTAATGTTCATCGTATCCAGCGCGGCGCGATAGCACTGGATGGCCTGCTGATACTGGCCGATCTTGGCGTAGCTGCTGCCCAGGTAGTAGCGAGAGCGGTAGTCTCGCGGCTCCTGGCGGACGACGTTCTTGAACGCACCCGCGGCGTCGACGTACTGGCCGGACTCGTAGTAGGCCATCCCCTTTTCACGGTTGGTGATCGTGTAGGTGACGACATCAGCGCAGCCGACCGCCATGAGCAGCGCCATGCTGCCAGCGAGGGAAAGCACAAGTCGACCGGAGTTCCGCTTTAACGATGTGAGCATTGGCTACCTCCTGTAGCACGTTGCGAAGTTCGCATCCTGCCAACCGGCGGAAAAAGCGCAATTCCGGCCGGGTCGCAATGGTGTCAAAATAGCGAATCGCGCAGATTTTGCAAGGTGGGCGGGTGGGCAGTTTCGCTGCTTTTCCTTTAATGTGGAAGCTTGCGACGGAACTGCGTGGGGCTGTAACCGGTCAGTTCCTTGAACCGGCGGGAAAAGTGGAACTCGTTGGCAAATCCGAGTTTATCTGCGATCTGGCGCATGTTCAGCCGGCCCTGGCTGATCATCTCGACGGCGGCATCCATCACGCGCCGGGCGCGGAATCGCGCCGGCGGCAGGCCTGCCAGCGTCGCAAATCGCTTGCGGAATGTCTCGTAGTTCGTCCCGATGCGACGGGCGAGCGTGTGCCAGTCGATCGGCTGATCGAGAGGAACCGCGTCGATCGCATCGATCGCCGTCGACAGCCATTGCCGATCGGCAGCGCTGACCGCCTGCTTCTGCTGATGTGTCATCGCATCGGCCAGGAAGCTTTGCAGCAGGCAGATCTGCCGCAACGGCGACGGCGGACCCGGTTCGCCCGCCGCCCGCACGACCGATTCCAACTGCTTCAGCCAATAGGGGATGGGCATCAGGCGCAACACGCTGTTGCGCTCCCCCAGCAGCCCCTCGTCCCGCCACAGGTCGAAGACCGGTCCTTCGAACACGATGTAGAACTCGTGCCACTGCTGCTCGGGCGTGCCCGGGCCGTAGCGATGCGGTTGATCGGGATGGATCAGCAGCAGATCGCCGGCCTGAAGAGGCGTGACATGGCCTTCGGGCTCCCACAACGATCCTGCGCCATCGGTCAGGTACGCCACCGCGTAGCTTCCCAAACGACGCATGTTGTGGGCCGGCTGGCCGGAGACATTGCTCAGCCGCCCGGCGAGCGTGATACGCCCCAATGCAGCCGGCTGGGTGTTCTGGAAAACCAGTTCATTTCGGATGGCATCGGGCATCGGGCGTGAATACGCTACCAAAACAGATAAACCCATGCCAAGCCGGCTATGGCCCTGCGCCCGTGGCCTGTGCTATGGTCGTTCAACGACGGAGGATTCATGTCGCACGTACTGCCTCAGGATGACACCGATCGCTTTGCCCTGGCCCGTCGCGAACTGTTCAGCGCCGTGATTGGCGACGTCATGGACACGATGGGCTTGCAGAACCAGTTCCTGCCGCCGGAGATTCAGCCGCTGCGCGATGACATGATCGTCGTCGGGCGCGCCGCGACGGTCCTGGCTGCGGATGACGTCGGGGGCGAAGGTCCCGATCGCATCACCACCAGCCTCAATCGCCCATTCGGCTTGATGTTGCGAGCGCTGGATGAACTCAAGCCCAATGACGTGTACGTCTGCACGGGCAACAGCCCGCGGTATGCGTTGTGGGGCGAGCTGATGAGTACGGCTGCGCGCAATCGCGGAGCTGTGGGGTGTGTCGTCAATGGCTATTCGCGCGACACGCGCGGCATCCTGGCGCTGGGGTTCCCGACATTCTCGATGGGCCGGTACGCGCAGGACCAGCGCGCCCGCGGCAAGGTGATCGACATTGGCTGCGCGATCCGCTTCGGTCAGGTACTCGTCCGGCCGGGCGATGTCATCTTTGGCGATGTCGATGGCGTGTGCGTCATCCCCCGCGAAGCCGAGGAGGAAGTCCTTGCCAGGGCTCTGGAGAAAGCCACCGGTGAGCGCCGGGTCTTCGAAGCCATCAAGAAAGGCATGGGTGCGCAGGAGGCCTGGGACAAATTCGGCATCCTGTAGTGGCCGATGACGGACCGAAGCAGGTCATCCTGAGCGTAGCGAAGGATGTCTGGCAGGCGAACGGTTGAGAACCTTCGCTTCACGCAGGATGACATCATTGACAATGCTGATCGCGGTCAGGAGCAGCTATGAAGATCACAGACGTTAAAGTCTGGAGCGTCGAGGGCATCAAATACAACTGGACGCTGCTCAAGGTCTACACCGACACCGGTCACACCGGCGTGGGAGAAGCCACCAACTGGCCGGGCAGCCCGATCATCGAAGCCGCGGCGCGGCATGTCGGCCAGCGCGTCCTCGGCCTGGATCCGATGCGCACGGACTTCATCTGGACGAAGCTCTATCGTGATCTGAACTGGATCGGCCCCTTCGGCGCGTCGATGTGCGCGATCAGCGGGCTGGACATGGCGTTGCTCGATCTGAAAGCCAAGGTGCTGGGCGTGCCGATGTACCAGCTCCTCGGTGGGGCATATCGCACGGAGATCTGCCTCTATGCCAACTACTGGTTCACCGGCGGCGGCCACACGCCTGAGGATTACGCAGCCCAGATCCGCAAGGTGAAGCAAGCCGGCTTCACCGGCTGCAAGTTCGACCCCTTCGCCCATACGAATTACCTGTACGGCACGGATCTGAAGTGCAATCTCACGCTGGATGAAGAGGCGCAGGAGCGCGCTGTCGCCGTCAGTAAAGCCGTCCGCGAGGCGGCCGGTCCCAACTTCGACATCATGATCGAAACCCACGCCATGCTGAACGGCCAGATGGCGGTCCGCATGGCCGAAAAGCTCGCGCCCATCGGCATGACCTGGTACGAAGAGCCCGCCGGCCCGGAGACAGCCGAGACGCTGCGCGCCCTGCGGCAGCGCCTGCCGGGCAACGTCAGCATCTGCGTCGGCGAGCGGCACTACACGCGCTTCGGTTTCCGTCGCGTGCTCGAGGAGCACATCTGCGACATCATCATGCCCGACATCACGCGTTGCGGCGGGCCGAGCGAGCTGAAGCGCATCGCCACGATGGCGGAGGCGTACAACGTGCTGGTCGCGCCGCATAACCCGAACGGGCCGCTGTCGACGCTCGCCAGCGCGCATGTGTGCGCGGCCATTCCCAACTTCTTCCGCCAGGAGTTCATGTTCAACGACGTGCCGTGGCGTGACACGGTGATCGATCATCCGCTCGACGTGCGCAACGGCCATCTGTACCTGTCCGACCGGCCGGGGCTGGGGGTGGATCTGGTGGAAGAGGAGATGGAGAAGCATCCGGGCGTGACGGACCTGTCGCGGCCGGGATTCTACGTGTAACGGTGATCCCGGATATGGCACGGGCGCCTCGCCCGTGCACTCGAGTCGCACAACGCTGACCGGGGATACCCATGCCACTTCAGATCGACCTGACGGATCGGCGGGCCATTGTGACGGGCGTCACAAGCGGGATCGGTGTGGGTATTGCGCGGCAGCTTGCGATCGCCGGCTGCGACATCTGCGGCTGCGGCACGCGCGGCGAGGATTCGCCGGAGGCGAAGGCGTTTGTCGAGCTGGTCGGGCAGCACGGCCGCCACGCGCATTACCGAGCTGTCGATCTGACGGACGCCGGTGCGACCCGCGCGTTTGTCCGATGGTCAGCCGAGCGGCTCGGCGGGATTGACATCGTCATCTCCAATGCCGGGCGCAACGTCTTCAAGGGAGCTGAGCATTGCAGCGATGCCGAGTGGCAGCAATGCATGGAGCTGGATCTGGCGTCGCACTGGCGATTGGCCCAGGCAGCCAAGCCGTATCTCGAGCAGGGGCGCGATCCGGTGATCATCATCAACGGCTCGAACCACGCCTTCAGCACGATGCCCGGCTGTTTTCCCTACAACGTGGCGAAGGCGGGGCTCGTAGCGATGGCGCAGTCGCTGGCGATCGAGTGGGGGCCGAAGATCCGCGCCATCACAATCGCGCCCGGCTACATTGACACGCCCGGCAACGATGCGTGGTTCAACAGTTTCGAGGATCCGCAGGCTGCGCGGCGGCGCACCGAACGCCTTCATCCGGTCGGCCGGATTGGCACAGTTGATGAGATCGGCGCGTGGTGCGCGTTTCTGGCAAGCCCGTATGCCGGTTTTGTCACGGGCATGACGATTCTGATCGACGGCGGCCGGTCGGCGCTCATGCAGGACGCATAGCAATACAGCACAACATCGAGGTTATCGTGAGCGAGCACCCCTGGCTGGACTGTCTGCTTCCCACCGCCCCCTGGCCGATGGCCGAGGCGATTGACGGCGTCGGCAGTGCACGTCTGTCCCTCAATGGCACATGGCAGTTCAACCCCAGTCCGGCTGCCGGCGCCGGCTGGCAAGAGATCGAAGTGCCCGGCGAGTGGGTGATGCAGGGATTCGACGTCCCCGACGATCAGCCGGTGCAATACCGCCGGTCGTTCGATCTGCCAGCCGACTGGACGGGCCTCGGCGTTCGCCTCCGCTTCGATGCTGTGCACAGCCGCTGCCGCTGCTGGGTCAACGGGCGCGAAGTGGGGGCTTACGAAGGCCCGTTCGAGGTCTTCGAGTTCGACATCACACCTGCCGTCGTCCCCGGGCCCAACGAGCTGGTCCTCGAAATTGTCAGCAACACGATGTCGGATGAGATGGCCCACGGCTCGATCTACGCCTCGCATCCGCTGGGCGGCATCAGCCGAAAGGTGACGCTCCACGCCGTGCCGAAGACGGCGCTCTGCGCGCTGTTCCCTTCGACGCGGCGGATCGACGGCGATCGGTGGGAGCTGGTGCTGCGCGGCGCATCCATCGGCGCAGCGGCGACGTGGCAGGTGACGCTGTTCAACGACAACGAACACCATGTCTTCAAGTTCGACGCCGAGCCCGGGCCGTTTGAGCGGTCCTTCGTCATCTATGCACCGCATACCTGGGACTGCGAGCATCCCAACCTGTATCGACTGGCGCTCGCCACGGGCGCCGCGGGCGGATCCGTGACCTACGCCACACGCATCGGCTTCCGCGAGATCGCCGTCCGCGGCCATGATCTGCTGGTTAATGGCAAGCCGGTGAAGCTGCGCGGCGTGAACCGCCATGAGGTGCATCCGCTGCGCGGCCGCGCCGGCTGTGCGGATCTGGCGCGGCGGGATGTCGAGATCTTCAAAGCCGGCAACGTCAACTTCATCCGCACGTCGCACTACCCGCCGCCGGAGGAGCTGCTGGACGCAGCCGATGAGCTGGGCATGTTCGTCGAGTGCGAGTGTGCCCTGTGCTGGGTCGGCGATGTCAACCGAAAGCCGTGGAAGAATCGCGACGCCAAGTCGCCGGAGTATCTTGACCTGCATCTTCGCGCCAATGCAGCCAATGTCGCAGCGCATCGCAACCATCCGAGCGTCATCCTCTGGTCGCTGGCCAACGAGTCGGCCTGGAGCGACAGCTTCGCGGCTGCGCAGACGCTGGTGAAGCAGCTCGATCCGACGCGGCTGACGATCTTTCACAACATCAACGAGCACGGCCAGGCTGACATCATGAACCATCACTATCCCGAGCTGTTCCAGCACAAGCAGCCGGGAGAACTGCTGGCCGATCGCAACAAGCCGCTGCTCATCGGCGAAACCACGCACGTGCAGGTCTACAACCGATCCGAGGTGGCGGTCGATCCGGGCGTGCGCGAGTCGTGGTACACGTGCATCGAGCAGGCATGGGAGAACTGCTATGCCGCGCCGCATGTGCTGGGCATGGCGATCTGGGCGGGGATCGATGATCTGTTTGTGCTGCCCGACGGCAGCCGCGTCGGCTACGGCGCGTGGGGTGTCATCGACGGCTGGCGGCGGCGCAAGCCGGAGTTCTGGCACATGTACAAAGTCTTCTCGCCCGTGCGCGTGCTCAAGACGCAGCTTCCGCGCCCGCAGCAGGGCGAAGCGCTGCGCATTCCTGTTGCCAGCCGATTCGATTTCACGGATCTCTCCGAACTGACGATCACCTGGCGCAGCGGGAGCATTGAGGGGCGGATCAATGGCCCAGCCATCCCCCCGCGCGGCAGCGGCGAACTGCGCGTGACCCTGCCCGACAACTTCCGCGGCAATGAGCTGATCCTGACCTTCGCCGACGCCCGCGGCTGGGTCATCAACCAGGAGCGGATCGAGCTGTCATCGCCGACACTGCCGCCGGCCGATCCCCCGGCTGTGCAGATCAGGAGCACCGTTCCCGTGCACGGCCGCTGCCGCGTCAGCCGCGACGGCGTCACGCTGACGGTCGCGCCCGAAACCGACGAGCTGATGCTGAGCTGTGCAAATCAGGTCGTGCTGGCCGGTCCGCCCGATCTGATGATTCTGCCGCTGGAGACGCCGCGCAGCACCGACTGCGACAATACCGATCAGCTTCCCTTGATCAACGATCGCCTGGCCGGCCGGGCCGTGCGGCAGGTCGAAGCCATCGAAGCCGTCGACGGCAGCGGCGTTCGCTGGCATGTCGAATGGGAGGCGGCGCGCGGCACGATCGATCTGCTGCTGCTCGACGGTGGCGCATTTCGCGTTGATACAGCCTGGGAGATGAAGCAGGCAATCGCGCCGCGGCAATACGGCGTGGTCTTCGCGCTGCCGGAGGCATTCGACACACTCGCCTGGCAGCGGCGGGGGCGGTGGAGCCTCTATCCCGAGGACCACATCGGCCGACTGATCGGCGAGGCGAAGGCAGGCGGCGTGGCTGTCACCGCTAGCACCCCGCCGACGCATGCCTGGCGGCTGGATGATCATCGCCTTGGCGCCAATGACTTTCGCGCGACGCGATCGGGGATCGTATTCGCTGAGCTGCGCGCGGCATCGGGCGTGAAGCTGCGTGTCGACGGTCCCGGTCGGCAGGCGGTTCGCGCCTGGCGCGACAACGGCGGTATCGCGCTGCTCGTCGCCGATTACAACACCGGCGGCAACGACCAGTTCTCCCGCGTCTTCTACCGCGATGAGCGCATCGAGCTGACCGAAGGCCAGAAGCTCGCGATGACTGTCACCTGCCGCACCGGTCGGTCATAGGACACGCTATTGCGTGCCATGGAACTTCCGTTCTTGGGCCAACGGCATCAGCCCGAATGCGGCTTGCCGTCGTTGGGCTTGGGGCCGTCGACTTCCGATGCCAGATCCGCCCGCTGCCACACGCGGATGTAGTCGATGATGAAGTCGCTGGGAAGCTGGCTGTCATCGATCGGGTCGTTGTCCCATCCGCCGCTGACGGCTGTGAAGATCGGATACGACGGCACGTTCGAGATGCGTGGCGACTCCCATCGCGCCACTTCCTCGCCATTGAAGTAAACGACCGCCAAGCCGGGCAGCCACAGCAGGCCGGACGTGATGTACCCCTCCTCGTCCGGCTGGACGTAGACCGCTGTGCCGGTGGCTTTGTGTTCCTTCTGATAACCGTCCCAGTGGAACGCGACCGAGTTGCGGTTCGGTCCCCAGCGGGACAGGTACTCCATGATGTCGAACTCCATGCCGCCGTTTTTCGTGTCGGCGCGGACCCACTGCGGGCCGGCCTGGACGCCGCGATCCGGCATCAGCCAGAACGCCGGCCACATCCCCGGCGCTTCGGGCAGCTTCATGCGGGCTTCAAAGTAGCCGTACCGCTGCGTCCATTTGCCGTAAGTATGCAGAAACCCGGTGGCATAGTCGGTCACGTTGCCTTCGGGATCGTCATTGTGCGGGCCGGTCTTCTTCTCGAAGCGCAGGCGGACGACGCCATCGCCAAGGATGACATTGTCCTTGCTGAAATGGCTGCGCTTGTCCCAAAAGTTGGAGGTGTAGATGCTCCAGCGGGAGAAATCGATCGCATCACCATCGAAGTTGTCTTCGAACGTGAGCGTCCAGTCGCCCTCCACCGGCGGGCGCTTGCCCAGCCACTCGGGCAGCGGCTTGCGCTGCGGCATTGAGGCCGTGATCGACTCGACACGGAACGAGCGGGCTGCATCCGACGCATCGGCTTCGATGACGAACCCGCTGACGACATTGCTGGCAAACTCCGTCCCGCCCGTGCCTTTGAAATGCTCGCGGCCTTCCAGCTCCTGCGGTCCCTGCCAGATGGTCTGACCGCGGAAGGGGACAGTGATCGTCGCCGCCTGGCCCGGCGGAATCGGCGAAGGCGTGGCGATCAGATCGGACTTGCCCTTGTCGCTTTCGAGCCCAGCCCGAAGCGAAAGGGGCGCGTCGCCCGTGTTGCGGATGGTGAAGTCCACCTGCAGCCAGTTGCGCAGGTTGTATCTGCCGACGGCAGGGCGAAGCGCCACGCGATTGCCCTGCGGATGCGCGGGCAGCGCAAAATCAACGATGCCGTCACCGACCGTGGCGGTCGCATGATGCGTACCGATTTTGAACTGCTTGGCGATGTCGACGCCCGAGCCGAGGATGATGCCATTCTCGGGCACATGACGGATGGCAGCCGGATTAACCGGCGGCTGCTCGCCCGGCTGGCCGCCAGCCGTCAGCGACTCGATGCGGAAGCTCGCGCCCGTTTTGCTCTTGCCGGTGAACACCAGCACACCGCTCACCTTCGAGCTGTCGAGCTTGTACGACGGCTTGTAACCATAGGCATAACCAAAGATGACCTTCACCGTCGCCGTCGCGCCGGGATCGATGGTCGCGGCTTCGGTGTTCCACGGCTGAGTGGAGTGATGGCCGGGATTGTCGACGCGAACGTGCACGTAGATGCGTGACTCGCCCGTGTTCGTGATGCGTGCTTCGACATGGCCGTAGGCGGACAGATCCCACGGCTTGCCTTCCGGCGGGGCGATCGCGACGCCCGGATACCCAGCCTGACCCTCAGCCTTGACCGTGACGTGAATGCCGCTGGCGTCAACCGTGAACTGCGTATCGCCGAGGTTCTCGTTCGGCTTGACCAGCGAGGCGGCGGACGGGTCAGCCAGGTTGATCAGCGAGAATGGCTGCGCCTCCTGGGCATGAGCCATCCCGGCGCCCAGCGCCAGCATCCAGGCAAACACAAACAGCAAGCGAAGCAGCATAGGCATGATGATAGTCCTTCGGCGTTGCGGACGACGCGCCATGTCGCATCGACCGCGGGCAGCAAAAAGGCGGAGGCGCACAACACGACTCCGCCCGGCGTTTCATGTCTCGCAGGAGGCGGCGATCAGCCGCGACGGCGCCGCAGCATCGGTAGACCCGCCAGCCCCAGCATCGCCAGGGCCGACGGCTCGGGAACCGGCACCACCTGAATCGAGTTCAGGAAGCCGCGGTCGATGCTGTCGCCTTCCGTGCCTGCCACGGCGATGTTCAGTGCATAGCCCGGCGCCACCGTGACGATCAGCTTGGCGTAGTTGCCGCCCTCGGTCCAGGCGGACGTGTACGACGACTGCGACGCGTAGCTCAGGGTCACCGAGCTGTACGTCGAGTAGTCGAAGTTGCCCGCCAGGCTTGATCCGGCAAAGATCGTCTGGGTCGTCGCCTTTTGGCCGGAGTTGGTGTTCCGTGCCGTGACATAGACCTCATACACGCCTGGTTCCAGGCCGGTGATCTGAACGCCGGTGCTCGAGCCCTTGCCGTCTTTCCAAATGCCGTCACGGCCGGGCGTGCTGGCGTTGTAGATGCCCGTGGAGGTCGCGCTGCCCAGCGCGCTGGACTTGTCCGGGTTCACGTTCAGGTCGATCAGCGTGCTGTCAATGCTTGAGCCGAGATTCACCGCAACGCCTTCAGCGGCGGTGTTGTCGGCATAGAGCAGGCCCGAGGCCACGTCCGCCGTCTGCAGGATGTTCCACTTTGCGCCGGTGAAGGTGGCGTCGGCGGCGTGATAGGGGCTGTTGCGATCATGCGGCGCCACCGGCGTGGTCGGCCCGAAATCGAGCATCAGCACCGACGCATCCGCCGATCCTGCGGCGAACAGCGCAGCCATCGTTCCCACAGCCATCGCGGCTGCCTTAAGTGTCCAACGACCTCGTGTTTCTGACATTTCAGTCCTCCAACTGGAAAAACCTGTTGATCAATTTGTCCTCGAGCCTCTGCCTGCTCGCCTCGGATCGTTCGCACAACTCACGAGCGGCGGTTCGACGAGCGGGAAGCCATCGCTCTCCTTGGCATGGACTGTCCGCGTGCTACCTGGCGGCCTGAGCCACCGCCTTGGGACTGGTTGTCGCCGGCGGCCAGCTCAGGATCTGCCCGGCTGCGAGCAGGTCCGCTGCCAGCGCGCTGTAGGGAACCTGGGCCAGCTCGCATCGACCGTCGATCGCGAGATTGGCCAGGTGGGCAGCCGACTGCGCCAGTACCATGAAGACCGGTTCCATCCGGATCGATCCGAATGCAATGTGGCTGGCCGACAGGCAGACCGGCACGATCAGGTTCGTGCACTGCTCCGGCTTGGGCGTGATCGCCCGCACCGAGATCGGATACGGCTGCTCCGGCGGCACTTCGACGTTGCCTTCGTTGATCACGCGCCCGCCGACGACCAGCCGCCGGCAGTTGTGCGAATCCATCGTGTACGCCGCCAGGCCCACCGAATCATCGGCTGTGCGCAGATGACGGCAGTCATGCTCCGTCACGACATGCCGTCCGATCATGCGGCGTGCTTCGCGGACATACAGTTGCGGCGGAAAGCCCCCGGTCGCCTGAAACTCGTCGGCCGGCAGACCCCACTTGCTCATCTCATGTCGTACGTGCTCGGGAACGCCGGGATCGTTCTGCAGGAAGTAGAACAGGCCGGCGGTGTAATTTACGTGATCCTGAAAGATGGCTTCGCGCTGGGCGTAGGTGCCATCGGGCCAGCCGTAGTTTGCGCCGATGTGATCGGTCGCGACGGCGCCCCAGTTGTTGGTGTCGGTCTTGTTGTTGGGCATGCGGCTTGTAAGCCACATCACATCCCACATGCCGGTGTTGAGATATCGCCGCAGCAGCTCGAAGCGATACGGGTCGTAATCGGCTGGCTTGGGGAAGGGGATCCGGTTGGCTGGATCATCCGTCAGGCACATGCGGAAGTTGTAAGCCTGGATGCAGGCATCGCCTTCACCCTGCACGCCGGGCGGAACATCCTGGATCAGCGGGATCAGCCCGCTGTTGGGATCGCTTTCGATGCGATACGGATCGACCCAAGCGCGGAAGTTGTGATTCGGATGCCCGAAGTGGATGCCGTTGAGCGTCTCGCGATAGACGCTGTTGGCTTCCCGGCCGAAGTGATACTCCACCCCAGCCAGCGCCATCAGATCGCCTTCATACGTGCAGTCGATGAAGACGTTCGCCTGGTAGACCGTACCGTCGCTCATCTCGATCGCGTCGATGCGAGCTCCGGTCTTGTGGACGCGCACAAGCTGCTGATTCGTGCGAAGCAGCACATCGGCTTCTTCGAGCATGTCACGGAAAATGCGTGCGGCTGCGCTCGGCTCAAAAAGCCACGCTTCACCGTCGGGGCTCTCGTAGTACGCCCCCAGCCGGCGGTAGAACTCGCGCGAGATCCCGCCGATGGCAGCCTTGTTGCCGAAGTCGGTACACCCCAGCCCGCCGCTGCTCATCCCGCCGATGTGCGTATCAAATGCCGCCAGCGCCGCTGATCGTCCCAGCCGCCGCGCCGCGACTGCCGCAACCACGCCGGCTGACGTCGCCCCATACACACAAATGTCTGTCCGAATCACCTGCGGCGACTCGGCGCGCGCAACGGGCCTGTAATACTGAAGGTTGGGCAATTGAACGCGGTTGTACATGGGACGTCGTTCCGATTGGCGGCCGGCGTGCGGCCTGGACTCCTCTGCCACCCAACAGTATGGGCCCCCGACAAACGATCGCTTGATAGAAGTGGTATTTCTCTTTACAAATTGCGCAAGAGGGTGTCATCTATGCAGGCCAGAAGGGTTATTCGGCCGCTCCAATCCGTCACCGAGCCGCCCCGGCGCGTGCTCGTGGCGGTCGTGGCGGAGCACGTCGTCGGCCGGCGAATCCTCGAAGGCATCGCCGACTACGCCGACCATCACCGCCGCTGGCAGCATTTCCTCGAACTCGGCGAAACCGATCAGCCCATCCTCGACCGCCAGATCGACGGCATGATCGTCACCGGCGAGCTGCTTCATCTCGCTAAATCCTGTATGGATCAGGAGATACCGACCGTCCGTGTGACCGGCGCTCTGGCGTCCGACACTCTCCCAGCCGTCGTCGTCGACAACCACGCCGTCGGGCGGATGGGGGCTAACTATCTGGCTGATCTGGGGTTAAAACATCTGGCCTTCGTCCCGCGGCAGGGGACATTCTCAGACCATCGAGCCGAAGGATTTGCCGAAGTCTGCCAAGCCAGGCGGATTGACCATATCGTCATCCCGCGCGCCCAAGCCGACGACCCCGACCGCCTCGCCCAGGCCATCGCCGCTTTGCCCGATCCGGTGGGCATCATGGTTGCCACCGATCGCAAGGCGCTGGAGGTGTCGCGCATCTGCCGATGGGTCGGCCGGCGGATCCCCGAACAGGTGGCGCTGCTGGGCGTGGACGATGAGACGGAGATCTGCCGCCTGGTCGATCCGCCCCTCAGCAGCATCGACCACGGCCCGCGCCGCATCGGCTACGAAGCCGCCCGCATGCTTGACCAGTGGCTGACCACCGGCCAGCCGCCCGAACGCTCCATGACGGTCCAGCCGATCCGCGTCGTCCCGCGGCAGTCCACCGACCTGCTCGCCATCGACGATCCCGACGTCGTCGCCGCGATCCGCTTCATCCGATCGCGCTTCAGCGAGGGGATCAAGGTGAAGGATGTTGTCGCACACGTCGCGATGTCGCGCCGCTCGCTGGAGATGCATTTCCGCGCGGCCCTGGGGCGAACGGTGCATCAGGAGATCATGCGCGTCCGCATCGAACGAGCCAAAGAACTGCTGGCCACCAGCGACTGGAGCATGCCCCAGATCGCAGCCGAATGCGGCTTCGCGCTGGCATCGCAGTTCAGCTTCGTCTTCAAACGCGAAACCAACCAAACCCCCAAAGCCTACCGCATGACCCACCGTTACGCCGCCGCCGCGCCAAAGTGACCCACACACGCCAACCCCTGCACCGCCCGAAGTCCATTCGCAGAACCCTCCCCCAGAACCCTCAGGAGCGCGGCGCCGTCCGCCACCCTCCGATCACCACCAGCAAGAAAGCCCACACCCCTGTCAGGGGGCGACCTCGGTTCTTCGGACGGACAATCGCCTTGTTCTTGTTTCAATCCACGCCCCTGTGAGGGGGCGACGGTAGCCACAGATGAACACGGATACACACGGATTGTTTCAATCCACGCCCCTGTGAGGGGGCGACGGGCCGCGGCGTTTGTTGTCGGGGTACGGGTCGTAGTTTCAATCCACGCCCCTGTGAGGGGGCGACAAGTTACGAACAAAAAAAATTTTTTCGTGCACAAAGTTTCAATCCACGCCCCTGTGAGGGGGCGACCTGAAGGCCAAGCGCCGAGCAAAGGACGTGCAGACTGTTTCAATCCACGCCCCTGTGAGGGGGCGACCCTGTGTTTCGGCGTACGCAGCCAGCAGATCATTGTTTCAATCCACGCCCCTGTGAGGGGGCGACTTTGAACAGGCTGCCGCTATTTGGTTTGTGCTCGTTTCAATCCACGCCCCTGTGAGGGGGCGACGTTAAACAATTCTACGCGTGACGGATGGCGGATCTTGTTTCAATCCACGCCCCTGTGAGGGGGCGACGAGCGTCAGTCCCGTGGTCGTGTCGCCGTTGACCGAGTTTCAATCCACGCCCCTGTGAGGGGGCGACACGCAACTATAACACCGCGGCACAGCCGCATAACAGTTTCAATCCACGCCCCTGTGAGGGGGCGACTGGGCATTCACGGCGAGCAAGCACCCTGATAACGAGTTTCAATCCACGCCCCTGTGAGGGGGCGACCCCCGCATCACCCCATGCCGGCGGAGACCATGCCAAGTTTCAATCCACGCCCCTGTGAGGGGGCGACTTGACTGCCAGGTCGAGCGGCAGAGTGTTGACCCGGTTTCAATCCACGCCCCTGTGAGGGGGCGACACGATTCATCGGGCGGGCTGAGGCGACGACGACGGGTTTCAATCCACGCCCCTGCGAGGGGGCGACCGAAACGCAGGAACCTTCTCGCCGGGTGTTCGAGGTTTCAATCCACGCCCCTGTGAGGGGGCGACCGGACAGCCCACACATATCGCCACGGCTGTCTAGGGTTTCAATCCACGCCCCTGTGAGGGGGCGACACCACCGACCCGCGACCAACCCTCCCCATCCCACGTTTCAATCCACGCCCCTGTGAGGGGGCGACTCCGCTACTGGAAGGATCAATGCGCCAAGCGCGAGTTTCAATCCACGCCCCTGTGAGGGGGCGACTTCCGTCGATTCTTTCAGCTTCAGCAGCTTGCCCGCGTTTCAATCCACGCCCCTGTGAGGGGGCGACATGTTCGCAATCACGACCCATCCGGCTACACCCTGTTTCAATCCACGCCCCTGTGAGGGGGCGACACTTGGCACGCTGGCAGGCGCACCCGCGCCGTTTGTTTCAATCCACGCCCCTGTGAGGGGGCGACCCCACCGCCAGTTCCGAGGCCGCATCGGCCTGCAGGTTTCAATCCACGCCCCTGTGAGGGGGCGACGCCATACGCACCTCCGGCAGCTTCAGCAACCAGATGTTTCAATCCACGCCCCTGTGAGGGGGCGACGGTGGAGGAGGACGGCTGGCGGGTTTTGGAGATCGTTTCAATCCACGCCCCTGTGAGGGGGCGACGGCAACATCGACAGCATCAAGCAGGAGCTGGAATCGTTTCAATCCACGCCCCTGTGAGGGGGCGACCTGGTACGTACACGGGCGGTAACATGACCGCTGAAGTTTCAATCCACGCCCCTGTGAGGGGGCGACGTCCATCAGGCGGCCTTCGTTCTCATCGAAGGCCAGGTTTCAATCCACGCCCCTGTGAGGGGGCGACCGGTACCCTGTGTAATCTGGTAGGTGCCCGGCTGGGTTTCAATCCACGCCCCTGTGAGGGGGCGACCTCAGCAGCGCCGGCGAGCCGTTCGAGAATCTGCTGGTTTCAATCCACGCCCCTGTGAGGGGGCGACATTTTGCGGTGGTAACCTATCTGCCGCATGGTCCTGTTTCAATCCACGCCCCTGTGAGGGGGCGACTGGGCAAGGGAGCATGGGACATGACGCCAGGTCGAGTTTCAATCCACGCCCCTGTGAGGGGGCGACATGCGGAGGGATAAAGACGAGCGCGGGCGGTTCGTGTTTCAATCCACGCCCCTGTGAGGGGGCGACCGCCCCCACGGGGCAGGAGTGACGCCATGACAACGTTTCAATCCACGCCCCTGTGAGGGGGCGACGACGGCGCGGCGGCTGCATTTTTTATAGAGACGGCGTTTCAATCCACGCCCCTGTGAGGGGGCGACATCCCTGCTTCTGGACTGCCATAGAGCCCATCCCTGTTTCAATCCACGCCCCTGTGAGGGGGCGACGTCGATCGTCCTGGGCTTGTCGGGCTTCTGGAAGTTTCAATCCACGCCCCTGTGAGGGGGCGACGAACGTCGCCTCAGCGGCAAACTCGGCTTTCACTGTTTCAATCCACGCCCCTGTGAGGGGGCGACCTGCTGCTCACGGCGGATGTCGGCGACCTCGGCGCGTTTCAATCCACGCCCCTGTGAGGGGGCGACCTGGGAAGCAGCAGGGCGGCATAGGCAGACTGACGGCAGTTTCAATCCACGCCCCTGTGAGGGGGCGACAAGGCGAGCCAAACGCTGAAGGGCGATGGGACACGTTTCAATCCACGCCCCTGTGAGGGGGCGACCTTCATCATCCGCCGCAATCGTTCCGCCGTGAAAATGTTTCAATCCACGCCCCTGTGAGGGGGCGACGCCCTTGAGCTTGACCGAGTCCCCCTCGGCCGCGACGTTTCAATCCACGCCCCTGTGAGGGGGCGACGCGGCGGACAACACATTGGAAGTGACCTATCTGCCGTTTCAATCCACGCCCCTGTGAGGGGGCGACGGCACGGTGGACGAGGAATCGTTCACCAATCAGGCGTTTCAATCCACGCCCCTGTGAGGGGGCGAC
>CALEKX010000117.1 GCA_937904525.1 uncultured Phycisphaerales bacterium | reverse complement strand
GACTCGGTGCACCCGACTCTCATAACGGCTGGTACATGAATGGGGGGCAGGTCATAGCGGACTGCCCATCATGATGAAATTGTCGATCTCGGCGCCTTGTTGCAGAGCAGCTAGTGTGATTATCGTGCCTTGGCTATGCGCAATTACGGTAATGGGTTCACAGCTTTTTTCCTGCTGGCCAATTCGGTTCAGACTGCTAATCAGCGATCTTAATCGATCTCGAGCGTTAAGCATGTAGCTCCGATCCTTGACTCTGCTGTTCATGCCTGCAACGCTATCGGTAGCGTAGTTGGGTTGCCCGCCTTGCTTTGCAGCAAAACCTCGCGCGGCGATTGGGTCACCCCACGCAAAGCCAATCACGGCTTGTCGTGGCTGCCCTGATTTATCCCAGTATTCATTAAGTCCATCTTCTGCAGATTTGAACCATCCAGCTTCCGTATTAACGCCATGTATAAGTATCACGACTGTACCCATCGGATCATGAGCAGCTGTTGGTCTGGCCGCAAACGCGGAATACATACTAAGGGAATCAACGTAACGCCTCGGATCCTGCTGGACCCACCGTCCCATTTCGGCTGAGTAGTCGCGGTTGCGGAAGTGGTGGAGGGCGGTGGCTGGGTCGTAGCGGCCGCCCTGGTGGAGATATTGCCAGGCGTAGTTGCCGGTTGTGGGTTGCCAGTTGGCAGCCAGGACGGTGGCTTGGCCGTAGGGATATGCCGGAGGACAACAACGGAAGCTTCACGATCTGCCGACGAAAGCGACTGTCGCTCGGCTGAAGACACCTCCCGGTCAGAGCATACGATGCACCTGTCACCCGCTACAGCCACTGGCGGTTCAGCACCCAGCCCTGCATAGCGGGTGACCCGATCATCCCTGTTCAAGGACGCATCCCGCAGGCGGACCGTTGCCCTTCGTGCTGCCGTCGAAAAGTGGTCGAAGTTGGCTTGTCCTTGCTGGACGGGTCCCTGCGCCATGCAGAGCGGTCAGGTGCCGTCAAGAAGTTCCTGGGCGAGCCTCTCGATCGCAGAACGCTGGGAAGCCACGTGCTGCAAGCGCACGTGGGGAAGTGATTGCCGCAGGCCGGGCTATCGCCTCTTCGATGGTCGCCAGCCGGACGACCACACGGCCATCGCTGAGCCTCCAGCGGCTGGACAGATCGCAGGCGCCGGTCGTCGGTCTTCAGCGAACATTGCCCCTGAAAACAGCGACTCCGTAGCCGGGCAGCTCAAGGTTGATGTGATCGCCATCGGCGTTTGTGGGGGCGGTGCTGAACAGCGGCGTGAGTGTATTTGCGGGCTTGGGCAGACCGATGCGGATGTTCCCGATCGGCTCGGCAACGAGGTTCACGATCGCCACCACGACCTCGTCCCCCTTCAGCCATGCGCAGCCGACGACCTCCGCCTGTGAGACGTCAAGCTGCACCGTCTGCCCGCTGACAATCATCGGAGCGATCTCGCGCAGTTCCGCATTGAGCTCGGCGATGCGATCCCACAACTGGCTCTCGGGCAGGTACCAGTACTTGCGCGACGGATTGCCGGACATGCCGTTGTTGAGCGGCTCATGCGTCCAATAGGCGAAGTAGAAGACACCCCTGGCTCCGGCAACCAGGCCGGCGTAGGTGTTGGCTCGCAGTTGTTCGTAGGTCGGCTCAAAGCCGTTCAGACGGCTCAGGTTGGCGGTGAACAATTGCGGCACGACCCATACGCTGCTGCGCGGGTCGCCGCCGTTGAGCAGCGTCGCACCGCTGCGCACTGCGGGAACGATCGAGGTGAGCTTGGACGTCGGGCTGCCGATGACGTACGGGTCCGGCAGCGCGATGTCGACGAACCGCTGCTTGGCAAAACCAACGGACTCGTTGTCGATGGCCGTCATCACCGGGTGATACGGGTCCATCTCGCGATACCGCAGATACACCGACCGAAGCTGCCTGGCTGCCGACGGCAGAGGCTCGTCGGCGTAGTAGTACCCCAGCAGCGCCGGATGATTGCGCAGCCGCGGCACTTCGTTCAGCTCGAAGTTCGTCTCGGCGATGACCTTCAGCCCATGGCGATGCGCATCATCAAGGTAATCCGTTGGCGGCGGGCGCCAGCTATAGTGAACCGTGTTGAAGCCTCGCGCAGTCAGCTTCGTAAAGAGCGCTTCGCGCGTAAGCTCTCCCGAGCCTTCTTTCTTCAACCGCTCGATGATCGGATCACCCGTGCGGAACAGGGCGATCGGGAAGTACGGCTCGCCATCCACGTGGATCGCGTGGTCACGGATCAGCACGCTCGACGGCTTTGCGGGCACGATGCGCAGCGGCGCGGTCTGCTCCCAGTTCATCGCGTCGCAGCGGAATCGCAGCGTGTAGTCTCCGACCGGCAGCTCCGCGACCGGGAACGCCACCCGCTCAGTGCCCTGCACTTCGAACGTCTCGGCCCTCAATGACCCTTTGCCTGCCTGTTCGATCTGAACCGCGAGGGTTACCTTCTCTGCAGCCTCGACTTCCAGCAGAACCGGCTGATCCTGCTGCCCATCAACCAGGTATGGGCTAGCCGGCGAGACGACGCTCACCGCCAGCGCCGGAAGCGGGACCGCCTCGATCACGAGGTTGTGGATCGCCAGGGTCGCCCCCTCCTGCACTTTCCTTTCGATCAGGATCTCAAACACGGCTTGTCGCGGCATGCCTCGAACGTCGTACTCCAGCGTGTACGAATGCCACTGGCCATCGCGCGTGAACGGCGGGCGCTGCTTGATCGCGGGATTGCCCGCCCCAGCGACGCTCGAGATGAGGAACAGAGGCGACATCTCCCCTTCGATCTTCGCATCAAAGGAGACGCGGACCGCGCGATCGCCAATCGACGACAGATCGATCGGCACAAAGAAGGTGTCGAATGCCGAGCCGGTCGCCGGTGACCGGAACGTCAGGGCGCTGCGTCCGTCGACCTCGGCCAGGCGGGCGACAACTTCAATCCGTGAACTGCCCTGGAAGTGCGCATGCCGCCACCCCCTGGGCAACTGGCTTGCCGTTGTGCCGTCGCTCGGTTCGAACGTTTCCCGCAGAACCTCCTGAGCGCCAGCCGTGCCCATGAAGGCTCCGAACAGGCAAACAGCAACCACGGCCAGACACAGCAAGCCTCGCTTCATCGCAGACCCTTTCTCTACGCCATGAACAATCACGCCCACGCGACGAGCGCGTCCCCCCAGAGGCCCTGGTCAGTACTGCCTGTAGACGCCTTCCTCGGTGTACCAGGCGACAATGTCGTCCTGCCTCAGCCGGTCCTCATCGGCTGCCTCGGCATGGCCGTCAGCGAAGAACGCGGTAGATCGCCCGCGATGCCTCAGGTGCACCGCCGACGGCTCGACGCTGATGATGCCATTGTTGTAGAACTGACAGCTTGCGCGATTGAGCTCTTTGCGCACCGTGTCGGCCAGCAGCACGCGATCCACTGGCGTGCGCAACTTGGTGATCAGCTTTCCTGAGTAATCTGCGTGGAAGCCGAACACTTCGTACGTCCGGTTGACGCTCTCCTCCGCATGGACAAACGGCATTGCCGGGCATTCCCCCATCTTGTAGGGAGCTTCGAAATAACCATTCACCTTGAGCACGTATGCCCAGGTGAAATAGGTTTGCCCCTCGTAGGCCGTATCGGGCGGCGCGTAGTAGCCGCGCGGGAGATAGTTGTTGTTGTCCTGCACGTACATGAGCAGCGACATCCCGGTCTGGCGGATGTTGCTCAGGCATGCGGTCTGAATGGCGGCCTGCCGCGCCCGGTTCAAGGCCGGCATCAGTATCGCGATCAAAAGCGCAATGATGCCGATCACCACGAGGAGTTCGACGAGCGTGAATGCTGACCGTCTGTTCATGGGTCTTCCTTCAGCGAGCCCGGAGACCGTCCCGAGTCGCAGCCGCCGCACACACCAGGTCTCGTGACACACGACTGTGCCCTGGTGACGTACAGACGCTGTTCGTGACCGCACGGCCTCCGGGCTCGCGCGTTAATGGGTTGCTGGACGATCAGTCCTGCTTCGGGCAACGCCGGCTGCGACGGCCAAGCGCCAGCAGCATCCCGGCTCCCAGCAGCGCGCCCGTCGGCTCAGGAACCACCTGCACACCATTGCCGTTGGCATCCAGAACGATGAACGCGTTGTAGCCATCGATCGAGCCGCCGATGGTGCCGATCGGACCCGTCAGGCCGCTCGCGTAGGCCCACTGGACACCGCCGGCTTCAGCCTGGCCCTGGGTGTTGAAGGCCTCGAGCACGGCATTGATGCCCTCGTCCGCGAGGCTGAGTCCGGTGAAGTACCCCAAGCCATGGACCAGCGCTATCTGCTGCGGGGTCAGCGCCTCGCTCCAGATGCCCAGGTCATCCATCAGACCCCCGATGTTCAGCTTGAGGTCAGACTGGTGAGCCCCCACGCGTCCGGCGTTGAACGCCAGGGTCGCGCCGATGTCGAGGTTGCTCGCGGCAGCATCCTGTTGCCCGTCGATGTAAACGTACGCAGTGCCCGTTCCCGACGCATAGACCATGACCACGTGATGCCACGTGTCATCGAAGATGTCCGTCGTGCCGGTGGCACGCACCCACTTGTTGGCATCCGATTGCCTGACGTACGCTCGCGCTGTGCCATCCGACAGTTCGATGCCGACGGATGTTGAGTTGTTCGTATTCCTCAGGTGCACGGGCAGGCGGTTTTCAGACTCCTTGTCGCTGGCGGGCGCCTTGTACCAGAACGCGATGGTCAGACCGGAGTTCGCACCAGTGATCGAGAAATCACCAGCCTGCTGAAGGTTGAAATAGGTGGCGTCCGATTCCGCGACTCCCTGTGTCCCGAAGTCGATCGCCCCTGCGCCGATCTTGGCTGTAGCGGCTGCAGCCAGTTTCTCACCGGAAGCGCCGTTGTTGTTGCCGATGCCATCGAACGTCAGATCAGTGATCGGATCAGCGTCATCGAACGTCCAGTGGGCGACCAACGCAGCCCCAGCGGGCGCAGCGTTGAGGGCCATGGCGGATGCAATAGTCAATGCCGAGTAAAAGCGACTGTTCATGATGTGGTCTCCTCCTCTGCGAGGGCATTCTTTTGCACCGGCGGCCCTCGGCCCACCGGCTTTGCCATCCGCGCACCCGCGCGGATCGG
>CALEKX010000116.1 GCA_937904525.1 uncultured Phycisphaerales bacterium | reverse complement strand
TTGTCGCTGATGGAATAGGTGATTGAATCCGGGAAAGCATCCCACTGATCGGCCTGGCGCAGGCCGCTCATTGCATAGCCTTTTGCTCGCAGTGACTCACGGAGTCGCCTTCGATCAATTTGACGGGTACGACAACCTTATGATGTGATCCCAACCAGCCCTTCTGGCTGCGGAGTTGCAGGACGCGCTGCATTGCTTTGCGCCCAATCTCCAGCGGCCGCGTCGCCACGCGCGTCGGAATCGGCCGACAAATTGCCGACAGCGCGTCATCGTCGAACGACACCAGGCTTACATCAGCAGGCATCTGCAAGCCGTGCCGCGCGAGCACATGCTGAACCATCAGCACGCTCAGTGACGTGGGGGTGATGATCGCCTCGGGCAGATCACCTTCAGCCACCCACTTCTCCGCTGCTTCCTCAAAGGCCTCGGGAGTAACCTCGCGGACCGAACGCAAATCCTTGTCCGCGATCTGGATGCCGGCATTCAGGAGTTCCAGGCGAACGCCCGCCAGACGCTCGTTCCAGGCACTCACGTGCCCCGGCCCGCCAAGCCATCCGATCCGACGGAATCCTCGCTCCAGCAGATACTGCGCGGCACACCGCCCGCCGCTGATGTTGTCAGAGACGACGCAGTCGACGCCCAGGCCTTCGTGGTGATGGTCCGCCAGGACCACCCTCACCTTGCGCCGCAGCAGCTCCTCGACCATGTCGCGTTCGGAGTTGCCCAGCAGGATGACACCATCCGCCTGCTCAAGCTTCGCGAAAAGCGCGTCCTTCCCGTCCGTGTCCTCGACATAGGTCACGCGGCATGTGACGCCCGTCTCATCCTCGGCCACCTCCTGGATGCCGCGGACGACCTGCATCTGGAAGCCGCCCGGCAGCCCTTCGTTCTTCCGAGACAGGTTGCACATCACCAGCTCGATCACGCACTGGCTTTCGATAGCGCCGGCTGCAGCCGTCGCCTGCACCGACCGATACCCCAGCTCCTTGGCGACGCGGAGCACCTTCTGCCGCACCTGCGGCGGGGCATTCTGCTTCCCGCTGAGGATCCGGGAAACCGTCGCGTGAGAGACGCCCACCCTGTCTGCGATGTCAATCAGTCGAGCCACGCAGTACAACTCCCGTGAACAGCTTTGCGTACATCATGTAAACGTTGCGTACAACATAGCCCACAACTGGCGGATGTCAAGAGAATTCAAGGCGGAAACGTCTCGGATATCTTTGAGAAATGCGTGTACACAGATTTACACAGAATGGGGCAGGCTGGGCCCGATCCCCCTGCTCGTCGATTCGAACGGGAACCCGGCGGGCTTTCAGGCCGTGCGCGATACAGAAGTCATAGAAGCGCCGGAACACGATCGTGGCCCGAAACTCGAGGCGTCTGTGGCCGAAGCGTTCAACGCTGATCGCCACATCGAAGGGCTCGAGCCGCTCGATGTCCCTGCGGCGACAGTGCAGCTCGACGTGGTTGTCGTCCCCCCCTTCGCCCAACAGGCATGCGTGGATTGGTTGGGCGAAACGGCTCGTGCCATGGCGCTCCAGACAGCGTTGACTCGGACAGCGACGGCATGAGCAGGTTGCGAACCGGCCGGTTCACCACCCTTTGCCGCCACCTGACGGCGAGCCCTCACTGCAGCAGGAATGTAAGCAAGGGATACGAAAAGGGTTAGGAGGAATGGGCGATACAGGGCTCGAACCTGTGACCTCACGGGTGTGATCCGTGCGCTCTGGCCAACTGAGCTAATCGCCCTGCGTGAGGGTTAGCGGAAATACTTTAAGGGGATGGTCGGGACAAATCAACCGGCTGGGGCAGGTGGACCGATGGATTGGCGGGGGTTGGTTTGCTAATGTCGTCGGCCGTTCCGGCTAGAGGAAATGGATGTCCGAGCAGAGAACTGACACGGGGGAGCCAGCGGAGAAAACAGCGTCCGCGCCCGCGGCTGCGCGGTCCGGGAGCTTCGTCTCGCATGCCAAGCTGATCGGTTTCCTGACGCTGATCAGCCGCATCCTGGGGATGGCGCGCGAAAGCGTGGCGGCTGCGTTTTTCGGGCCGGCAGGCTGGTCAGCCTTCACCGTCGCGTTCACGATCCCCAACCTGTTCCGCAAGCTGTTTGGCGAGGGCGCGCTGTCGGCTGCGTTCATCCCCCTCTACGCGCAGGCGGTGAAGCAGGAGCAGCAGGCCGCAGACTGCCAGCCACAATCGGCGCAGGATTTTGCCAATGCCAGCGTCAACCTGCTCGTCGCCATCCTCGTAGCGCTGACGATCATCGGCGAGCTGGTGCTGCTGGCGATCGGGCTTTGGTGGCCGATGCCAGCCGAGAAGCTGCTGGCTGTGAAGCTCACCGCCATCATGCTGCCCTACGTGCTGCTGGTGTGCGGCACGGCCTTTCTCGGATCGATCCTCCAGGTGCACAAGCGATTTGCAGCCGTCGCGGCAGTGCCGATCCTGCTGAACCTGGCGCTGATCGTGGCGATCCTGCTGGCGGCGCGGTTTCTGGATCTGTCGACCGATGAGGGGCAGACGCGCGGAGTCATCTGGCTGAGCGTGTCGGTGCTGGTAGCCGGCGTGCTGCAGGTGCTGGGGCTGGTGCCGTCGCTGCGTGCGGTGGGATTTCGCTTCCGGCCGGTGCTGCACTTCTGGACGCCGCCGATCCAGCGGATGCTCAAACTCAGCATTCCCGTGGCGATCGGCGCGGGCGTGTTGCAGCTTTCGGTGATGATCGACCGCGGGCTGGCGTGGTTTCTCGCGGCGCCGGCGGGTGATACGCATTTTTCGCTGCTGGGGCTGACGTTGCGCTATCCGCTGATCGAAGGCGCTGCCGCGCGGCTGAACTGGGCACAGTATCTGTACCAGTTCCCGCTGGGCGTGTTTGCGATCGCGCTGGCGACGGCGATCTTCCCGAGCCTGTCGGATGATGCGCTGGAGGTCGATCGCGAGCGGTTCCGGCATGTGCTGCGGCGCGGGATCGAGGCGGCACTGTTCATCGGATTGCCTGCCAGCGTCGGGCTGATCCTCGTGCGCGAGCCGGCTGTGGCGCTGCTGTTCGAACGAGGCAGCTTCACGCCGGATGACACCTACTGGGTTGCGTTGGCAACGGGCCTGTATGCCTCGGCCATCTGGGCGTTCAGCCTGCAGCAGATCCTCAATCGCGCGTACTACGCCCTGCACGACACGCTCACGCCGCTGGTGCTGAGCATCGTGACATTGATCGTCAACCTCGTGGTCGAGCTGCCGCTGATGTGGACGGGCCTTCGCGAAGCCGGCATGGCGGCGGGAACGGCTGTCAGCTTCGGCCTGCAGGCAGTGGTGATGATCTACCTGCTGAGCCGACGGATCGGCGGCATGGGGCTGCGGGCGAGCATCGCGCCTGTGATGAAGATGCTCGTGGCGACGGTGGTAATGCTGATCGCCTGCCTGGCGGTCCAGCGGATACCGGGCTATCCCGGCGGCGCGGGCAAGACCGCTCGCGCGATGCAACTGATGATCATCGTCTGCGTCGGCGGGATCAGCTATTTCGCAGCCTGCGCAGCCATGGGAATCAATGTGCTGCAGCACATCCTGCCGCGGCGACGAAATGCTGCCTCATGACGGATCTTCACCGCATGACAGCCGACACGCGCAGCTCGCCGTCCGCCCATCGGAACCAGCGTGAGAACAAGCCGATGTACTCGACCTTGCCGTCGCGGCTGATGGTCGTCCAGAGATAGCGGTCCTGAAACTGCACGTCGTCGAGATACCGCTCGGCTGAGATACGGTGGAGCAGATCGTCGACCAGGTCATCGGACCGCTGAGTCTGCTCGGTGACGTACTCACGGAAGCTCTGCTCGCTGGGCCGGGAGAGGAAGGCCCCGCCCGCCAGGAGAACCAGGAGAATGAGGATGATCAGTGTTTTCATGTTTCGGCTGATACATTAGACACGCGCCAGGGGTGGAGGTCGAGGGGGGAGGTGGAAAGGAGCCGACGAAGGGGTCGCAAAGACTGGGAGACGAAGAGACGAAGTGGTTCAAACGCTACTGGCCACTGGCCACTGGCAACTGACAACTCGCAACTGGCAACTGACAACTGACAACCGACCACACCGCAGGGTCCGGTTCAGCGGACCGGTTATCCGGACAACCGAAAGGCTTGACCTGCGAGGCCGGGCAAGTAACAATCCATCCGGATAAGCGGATGAATATTTCAGATCCACCCGGTGGTCTGTCTGTCCGATCCGGCGATCGGCTGCGGGCGTCTGCATCGAGCGCCCCGCCCCGCCACCGACGGAGCTTCTCATGCGAATCGACCAACTGCTCAACAACGGCAAGCCGACGGTCTCCTTCGAGTTTTTTCCCCCGAAGACCGATGCCGGGTTTACCTCGCTGTTCGAGACGATCGACCAGCTCCATCCCCTGCATCCCAGCTATGTCTCGGTCACGTACGGCGCCGGCGGCAGCACGCGGCAGAAGACGGTCGACCTGGTCGCTCGTATCCAGACCGAGCTGAAGATCCGTGCGATGGCGCACCTGACGTGCGTCGGCCACACAGCCGACGAGATCGGAGGGATCCTCGATGAGCTGTGGGAAAAAGGCGTGCGAAACGTGCTGGCGCTTCGCGGTGATCCGCCGGGCGGGCAGGCGCAGTTCGTGCCGACCGAGGGCGGCTTTGCCCATGCCGATCAGCTCGTGAAATACGTGGTGTCGCGCCACGATTTCTGCGTGGGCGTCGCGGGATATCCCGAAGGCCACCCCCAGTGCCTCAACCGCACGCGCGACCTGGAGCATCTGAAGTCCAAGGTCGACAACGGCGGCTGTTTCGTCGTGACGCAGCTCTTTTTCGACAATGCCGACTTCTACCGCTTCCGCGAGGAAGCCCGGGCGATGGGGATCAAGGTCCCGATCATCGCCGGGATCATGCCGATCACCAACCTCAGCCAGATCAAGCGGTTTGTCAGCATGTGCGGGGCGAAAATCCCCCATCGCCTGCTGACCAAGCTCGAATCCCGCGAGCATGACCCCGAAGCCGTGCTGCAAACCGGCATCGACTACGCCATCAACCAGTGCCGCGACCTGCTGTTCAATGATGTCGACGGCTTGCACTTCTACACCCTCAACAAAAGCAAGGCGACGGTCGAGATCTGCCGGTCGCTGGGGGTGGAGCACGCGTATTAGCGGCAGTTTGCAGTCGGCAGTCTGCGGTCTGCAGAGAGGCTCGGAAGACAGAAGAGAGAATGGTGGCCTCTGCAAGCCGCCGTGCCCGCTGCCCGCTGCTGCCTGCCGCCTGCTGCCTGCCGACCCCGTTTGCAGCCGGGCACGCGATTCGCTATTTTATCGGTGCTGGATCGGGCGAATGGCATTGCCGCGCGAAGGGCTTTGCCCGGCAAAGGAGCGCGCGGCGGATGGGGCATGGATGAGACGCTCAGGACCCAACGGAGCGGGTCGCCACCAACGGCACAGGCCGGCGGACGCCACTTGCGGGTCCGGCCAGTCGTCTCCCCTCACCAGTTTTCGTAAGCCAAACGCTCTGTCATAACGATCCGTCCCGTGACGGAAAGCGTACAGACATCTCGCAGATGCCGTCGCCCATTGCCGGTAGCGACGACGCGATGAAGGAGCTTTGAGCGTGATCTTCAATTCGTTACTCGGCATGTTCAGCGTCGACATGGGGATCGACCTGGGAACCTGCAACACACTCGTCTGCATCAAGGGTGAGGGCATCGTGCTCAACGAGCCGAGCGTCGTCGCCGTCAAGAAAGGGACCAATCGCGTCCTGCAGGACGGCAATGCGGTGGGCCTGGTCGCCAAGGAGATGCTGGGCAAGACGCCCACCAGCATTACCGCCGTCCGTCCGCTCAAGGACGGCGTCATCAGCGATTTCGAGATCACCGAGGCCATGCTGCGGTACTTCATCCGCCGCGCACAGGGCCGCCGGCACTTCGTCCATCCGCGCGTCGTCATCGCCATTCCCTCCGGCATCACCGCCGTCGAGAAACGCGCCGTGCTCGATTCCGCCGAGCGCGCAGGCGCCCGACGCGTCTACCTGGTTGATGAGCCGATGGCAGCCGCCATCGGCGCCGCCCTGCCTGTGACCGAGCCGACGGCCAGCATGATCGTCGACATCGGCGGCGGCACGACCGAGGTCGCCATCATCTCGCTGGCTGACGTCAGCGTCTGCCAGTCGGTCCGCGTCGGCGGAGACGACTTCGATGAGGCGATCATCAACCACATGAAAAAGACCTACAACATGGCGATCGGCGAGCAGATGGCTGAGCGGATCAAGATCGAGATCGGCTCGGCTGCGCCGTTCAGCGACAACGAACCCACCATGGAGGTCCGCGGCCGCGACCTGATCTCCGGTCTGCCGCGCAAGACCGACGTGACGGCTGAGGAAATCCGCGAAGCCCTCCAGGAGCCCGTCACCCAGATCATTGAAGCCGTCACCCGCACGCTGGAAATGGCTGAACCGGAACTGGCCGCCGACCTGGTGGACAACGGCATCACGATGGCTGGAGGATCCAGCCTTCTCCGCGGCCTGACCACCGTGATCAGCAACGCCACCGGCCTGGATGTTCGCCTGGCCGAAGACCCCCTGACCTGCGTCGCCCGCGGCACAGCGGTCTACCTCGAGAATCTCGAGATCTGGAAAGACACGCTGGAGAGCGATGCGGACGATGTGTGATCCGGCTTCGCCCGATTGCGGATTGCGGATTTCGGATTGCGGATTTGAAGGAGGATCGCATGGATGCGACCGAACTCAAGAAGCGAACCAAAGCCTTCGCACTCCGCTGCATGCGATTGGCTGACAGCCTCCCGCCAACGCCCAGCGGCCGGGTCATTGCCCACCAGTTGCTGCGCAGCAGCACTTCCGTCGCCGCAAACTACCGTGCAGCGTGTCGGGCACGCTCAGTAGCCGAGTTCACGTCCAAGATGGGCGTCGTCGAAGAAGAGGTCGATGAAACGGCTCTATGGATGGAGCTGATCATGGAAAGCCAGATGGCAACGCATAAGTTTGTGATGCCGCTGTGGCAGGAAGCTGACGAGCTGACCCGCATCGTCGTCGCCTCGATCCGGACGGCCAGGAAAGCCCCAATCCGCAATCCGAAATCCGCAATCCGCAATCGCTGATGCCTCTACTGCGCTTCAATCACGTCTTCGCCTTCCTGATGCTCCTGAGCATCATCAGCGCATTCGTGATTCCCCAGCGGATGACGGATGTGGTCGCGGCGCATCTGCGGACGTTTTTTGCGCCGGTGGCCTGGCCGCTGCATCGGATCGCATGGTCGATCCATTCCCGCATGGTCGATCCACATGCGGGCGATACCCGGCCGGAAATCGACATCCGAGCCGAGAATGCCTGGCTTCGGACGGAACTGCTGCGCGTCACGCGCCAGCTCGAAGAGCTGATCCGCATCAACGCCGACCGCGACCAGCTCGGCTCGCTGCGGGATGCGTCGATCCCGATGGCGGTGGTCGGCACCGATAGCAACCGCGATGCGCTGTTCCTGCGGCCGTTGCTGCGAGCCGAAATCTCGGAGAATCTGGCGGTGATTTATCCGTACGGGATCGTCGGCCGGCTGGACCGCGTTGGCGCCGGTTCGTCGCCGCGTGTGCGGCTGATCACGGATGTCGATTTCCGCCTGACGGGCAGCTTCCGGCGGTATGTCGAAGGCCCGGAGGGGCGCGCGCAGGTGCAGGTGCTCAGCCCATCGCCCTATCTGGTTGAGGGCGTCGGCAACGGCAAGATGGTGATGCGCAATGTCACCGAGCGGCAGGCCCAGGAGATGGGCTTACGGCCCGGCGATCTGGTCGTGCTGGACGATCCGGACTGGAGCCATCATCTGTGGGGCCAGACGATCGGCCGGATCACCTCGATCCGCCCCCGCCCCGAGGCCCCGCATTTTGTCCTGATCGAGCTGGAACCGCTGCAAAACCTGAAAATGCGGCGGGAGGTTATGGTGTTTGACAGATGATGTAACCGGAGGAAACGCGGAGAAAATGCGTGGTGGAGAAATGAGGGCGAATCTGAGATTTGAGATCTGAGACGTGATTTCAAATTTCAGATCTCAGATCGCAGATTTCAGATTCGCGATCCGTCCTCCTCCATTCCGCAATCCGCAATCCAAAATCCCAAATGCGCCTGATCCCCTTCCTCATCCTCGCCTACGTCGCCATCGGCATGCAGCTGGGGCTGGGGTCGCTGCTGGCGTTTGGCGGATCGCCGCCGAACTTCGTGCTGCTGGCGGTGATCTTCATCGCGCTGCAGGCTCCGCGCGAGCCGGCGCTGCTGGGGTGCTTTGCGCTGGGGTTGATCCACGACCTGGTCTCGCAGCATCCGCTGGGGCTGCACGCGCTGGCCTACGGCCTGTCGGCGATCCTGATCGTCAGCGCGCAGTCCGCCTTTCAGCGGGACAATCCCCTGGCGCACGTGCTGCTGGCGCTGGCCAGTGGCATCATCGTGATGGTGGTGATCCTGCTGAACCAGCGCTTCAAGCCGGCGGTCGCGGTGGCGGCTGCGGAGGCTGAAAACGCCCTGCCGCCGATCGGCATGCGCGCCGGCGCGCTGATCTGGGGTGTGATCTGGACCACGATCCTGGCGCCGGTCGTCCTGTGGCCATTGAGCCATCTGCGGCGGCCGTTCGGTTTCGACCGATGGCGCTAGCACGGAGGCTACGCGATGTTTGAACGACGCCTCAAGATCTTCCTGATGGTGCTGATGGTGGTGACGGCCGTCATCGCCCTCAAGGCCGCCCACATCCAGGTCGTCGAACACGAATACTGGACCGAGCGCGCAGCCGACTCGATGAAGCGCACGATCTACGTCGAGACGACGCGCGGCCGCATCCTCGACCGCAACGGCGAAGAGCTCGCCGTCGACCTGCCCTGTACCGACGTCGTCGTCGACTATCGCGCTCTCACCCCCGAGCCGGACGAGAAATGGGTCCGCTCCAGGGCCCTCTCCCGTCTGCGCCGTCACAACTGGGACGCCTATCTCGCCGCCGATCGCCCCGCGCGCCGGCAGATGCTCGAAGACGAGATCGCAGCCGTCAAAGCTGACATCGAGTCGATGTGGGACGTACTCGCGGACGTCACCGGCACGCCCCGCCAGCGCATCGACGAGACGCGCGACAACATCGTCAAGCGCGTCGAGATGCGAAAACGCTACATCTGGTACAAGGGCTACGAGCGAGCCGTCAAACAGCACGAGCAGGCTGCGCCGCCGCCCTTCTGGCAGCGCTGGCTGCTGGGCGAGTCGGTCGAAGGTCCGAAGCTCGAGGAATTCCGCATCGAGGTGGCTGAGGAAACGCAGTCGCACGTCATCGTCGGCGACATCAGCACCGAGGCCATCAACTACCTTGGCAAGCACATCGATCGCTTCCCCGGCATGTCGCTGCGTCCGGGCGTGCATCGCGTCTATCCGTTCAAGGATGTCGCGGCTCATGTGCTGGGGCGCGTGGCGAAGGTCACGCGCGAAGACCTGCAAAAGGATCCAAATCCCGATGACGAACTGCGCAAGTACTGGCAGAACGACCTGATCGGCCGCACCGGCATTGAGGCGCTGGCCGAACCGGCGCTTCGTGGATCGCGCGGACGGATGTTCCGCCATTTCGGCGTCACCCAGCCCATCCCCGACACGCCGCCCGTCCCCGGCCAGGATGTCCGCATCACCATCGATATCCTTCTGCAGCAGCAGATCCAGGAGGCGTTCGCCAACGCCACCATCCCGATCAACCGCAACCAGTCCGAAACCCACGAGATGCACGGCGCAGCCGTCGTCATCGACGTGCCGACCGGTGAGATCCTCGCTCTGGTCTCCTATCCCTCGTACGACCTGAACCGCTTCGACGAGCTGTACGCCAGCATGGTGCGCGACGACATCAACAAGCGCCTGCTCAACCGCGCCACCCAGTATCCGCTGGAGCCGGGTTCAACCGTCAAGCCGATCGTCGGCCTGGGCGCGATCAGCGACGGTCTCATCGGCGCGCACGGCACGATCGAGTGCACCGGCTATCTCGTGCTCGACGGCCGCACCTATCGTGTCGGCCGGTGCTGGGTGGCCAGCAAGTTTGCGTCGCTGCTGGGCGAGCGTGGCGTGGCGCATCATCCGATTCCCTGGAGCGATGCCCATCCCACCGGCCATCTGACGTATTCCGACGCCCTTCAGCGAAGCTGCAACGTCTACTTCGAGACGCTGGCCGACAAGATGGGCCTGGAGGGGCTGAGCAAGTGGTATCGACAGTTCGGCCTGGGTATGCCGGTGGGGATCGGGATTCCCGAATCATCCGGCCGACTGCCCGACAGCTTCCGCGGCCCAGCCGATGTGCGCCGATCGGCGACGTGGTTTGCCGGCATCGGCCAGGGGCAGATCGCCGCAACGCCGCTGCAGATGGCGAATGTCTCCGCCACGATCGCGCGCTACGGCACGTGGATTCGCCCCACGCTGATCCGCGGCGAGACGCCGATCGATCAGCGCCTCATCCGCCGCGGCGAAGGCGAGTTCGCGAAGGATCGCCGCCAGCTCCCGCTCGACCCAGCCGGCTTACAGCAGGCCCACGACGGCATGGAACGCGTGGTCAGCACCATCGCCGGTACGGGACATGCCTTGCATCAGGCCCGGGTATCCGTCGCCGCCAAGACGGGCACGGCGCAGGCCGCCAAGTTCAGCATCCCGGTTCGCGATGAGAACGGCGAATACGTCCGCGACGCACGCGGCCGCATCGTTCGTCGCATCCTCGAACCCGGCCGGCCGGGCGCTCCGAATCCCGAAGCCGTCTGGTATCTGGCCTTTGGCGAAGACGGCAAGGATCTGAACCACGGCTGGGTGATCGGCTTTGCGCCTGCCGATAATCCGAAAATCGCCTTCGCGGTCATGGTAGAATACGGCGGCTCCGGCGGCGGTACGGCTGCCAATATCACGATGAAGATGCTGGAAGCCTGCGTGGAACACGGATATCTTTCGCCACGGAAATAGCGGGCATGTCACCGATCACTTGATCCCTTTGTCGCTACGACGCTTTAACGCCAGGAACCCTTGACCACCACCACTCCATCCTCCTCCGTTCAGACTCGACCGATCACACCTGTTGCGCGTCGGCGCGCCTGGGGCGAACCGCGGGTGCGCGTCTGGATGGTCGCGTCCGCCCTGTTCCTGCTAGCGACCATCTACTGGACCGGATCGCAGTTGAGCCGTTGGTACAGCGACAACCGCCTGCTCGATGAGGGCATCAAGACCGAAGCCATCGTCTATCACCCCCAGGACTTCCACGCGGGCAACCGTATCGCCGGCCGCAGCATCCCCGCCCGCGCACGCATCGTGCTTGTGTGGACGCACAACGGGACGGAGTACCGAACCGATTCGGCTATCGACCAGGACATCCACTCGGGCGAGATGGTTCCGATCTACATCGATCCGCAGTCGCCCGATCAGATGACGACGCGCACCGAGGCCGTCCCGCTGAGCGATTACCTGTTCGGCCTGGTGATCCTCGTGCCGGCTGTGCTGCTCACGGCGCTGGCGGCGGTGGGAATGCGCCAGCGGGTGCTGTCGGTCTACCGCACGGGCCAACTTCGCCCGGCCATCGTCGTCGACACGCGCACCAGTGCCCTGACGCCGCTCAGCCGCCAGGTCCGCTGCACGCTCCAGGATCACCCGGACAAGCGCATCCTGACCGTCACCGTCCCCAATCGCCTGGGCGTTCCGCAGAAGGGCCAGACGATCCAGGTCATCACCCCGCCCAACGGCATCGCCGGCAGCCTGGCTGCCGCCGCATACGAGGCTTGATGCCCGACGCACAGCGAGCCGGCGACCGCATCGGCGCGATCAGCCGCATCCGCCGATACGTATCTGTCGGAATGGCGTTCGCAACGCCCCCGACGCTGCCCATGCGACCGTCGCATTCGGCTGAAAAATCGGGCAATTCGCCAAAGCGCCCACATTGACATTCCCCCTCAACCGCATCACATTCGGCGTCACGACACGCGATGTCCCAGCTCTCGTTCAACCTCCCGCTGCTGCGTCATCCCGCGATCCGGCGGGCGTGGGAGCAGCTTGCCATCGCGACCAACTGGCCGGTCATCGTGGCTGTCTCGGTGCTGTCGACGCTGGGCGTCATCAGCATCTGGGCCGATCGCCGCCCCGACGGCTCCAGCGACGGGCCTAAGCAGTTGATTTTTCTTGTGATTGCGGTGATCGGCATGTTCGCCTTCCAGGCGGTCGACTACCGCAAGATCGGGCGCTACGCCTGGGGGTTCTACCTGTTCAGCCTGGTGCTGCTGCTGTACACCGCCCTGCCGGGCATGCCGCGATCGGGGTTCGGATCCGTCCCCGTTCGCAACGGCGCGCACGCCTGGATCGACTTCAAGGTCATGAGCCTCCAGCCGGCTGAGCTGACCAAGATCGCCTTTATCCTCGTGCTGGCGCGATACTTGCGCTATCGCTCCAACTACCGCACGCTCAAGGGATTGCTCGCCCCCTTCGCCCTGGCGGTCGTGCCGGTGGCGATGATCCTCAAGCAGCCGGACCTCGGCACGGCGCTGACCTTCATCCCCGTGCTCTTCGCGATGCTCTTTGTGGCCGGCGCGAAGATCAGCCACCTGCTGGCGATCGTGGGGATGGGGCTGGCCCTGGTGCCGGTCGCGTGGCTGAGCGGAACAGACCTGCCGGTCTTCCGCCACATGCCGACCATCGTCAAGGACTATCAGCGGGCGCGCGTCTATGCGATGTTCAGCGACGACCCCGCCATGCGACAGTCGTTCGGTTTCCAGATCGACCTGGCGCACATGGCGATGGGCTCGGGCGGCGTCTCGGGCAAGGGGTTTGGTAATGTGCCGGTCGGCACGCGCGTGCCCGAGTCGCATAACGACATGATCCTGGCCCTGATCGGCGAGCAGTTCGGCTTCTTCGGCTGTCTGGTCGTGCTGGGGGCGTACATTGTGCTGTTCACAGCCGGCGTGGAGATCGCGGGAAATACGCGCGAACCGTTTGGACGGTTGATCGCCCTGGGCATCGTCGCCCTCCTGGCTGGACAGGCGTTCATCAACCTGATGGTCGTCACCAAGCTGATGCCCGTAACGGGCGTGACACTCCCCTTCATCAGCTACGGCGGGTCAAGCCTGTTGGCCAGCTACCTCGCCGCCGGCCTGCTCCTGAACGTCGGCCAGAACCGCCCCGTCGTCCTCGCGCGGGATTCGTTCGAGTTCGACTGATCGGCAACGCCATCTCCCCAACAAACCGTTCTCGACCCGCTTGTAGGGGCATATGGCGATGTGTCCTCGGGGGCTCGCGGGAATCATCGAACACACCCTCACCCACGCCCCAGGGCGGATTGCCATCCGCCCCTACGACTCTTGTGCTGCGACCGTGTTACCCATGTCTTCGAGCGCCGGGCCAAGAAAACTTCAAAGCCGGCTTGACTGTACGGCCTATGTAAGGTATACTCGAGAGTCGCCCATCCTCGTCCGGAGGAACCCCATGCCCCGTCCGCCGCAACCTTCGGCTCGCCTCGAATCCCCCTCGGCGATCTCCCCCTTCATCTCCACCCACCGGCCTCATGCAACACTTTGCAACAGAATGCAACACACAAAAAAACGCGCCGCCCTCCTCCAACCGAGCTTATGCAACACTTTGCAACGTTTTGCAACATCCAAAAGAATCGCGTCAGACGACCCCAACATTATGCATCAACATAGGCGATAGTCGCCCGAAATCGTCATCCTGAGCGTAGCGAGGATCTCAACCGTCCGAACGCCGAGATCCTTCGCTTCGCTCAGGATGACCTTCGCGAAAGGACTTGCGCCGATCATGCATAGTGTTGTACCCGCCCGTGTCGTCGCCCAAGGCATTTCTCCCCTCTCGCATGCGTTTATCGATTTTGGAACCGGCGTAACTTGCCCCTGGCACCCGGACTAATAGGATAATGATGTCCTGTATATGCCGGGTCTCCCCCCGGCATCGGCCAACAAGGAGTCAAATATGCCTGCCGTAGTGGATATCGAGAAATGCAGCGGTTGCGGCGACTGCGTCGAAGCCTGCTCCACCGAAGCCATCAAGCTCGAAGACGGCCATGCCGTCGTCAACCAGGACGAGTGCATCGACTGCAACGCCTGCGAAGACGCCTGCACCACCGGCGCCATCAAGTGCGAGATGTAACGCGCGGCTCGGGTAGCCGAGACGGCGACCGCGAAGGCGAAATAGCGCCAAGATCTCAAAGATCGCAGAGATCGCAAAGGCAGCTAAGCAGGGTCCGCTTCCGTGGACCGCAAACTCGATCCCGCCCTCGTCTGTGCTGCAGGATCGCGGGCGAGACCAACATTGTGCATGATCGGCGCAAGTCCTTTCGCTCAGGCTGACGATTTCGGGCGACTATCGCCTATGTTGATGCATAGTGTTGGAGACGCCCACGCCACGAAGGGCAGACAAGAGCCCTCATCTTGACCCGGTTTCTGAGCACCACTGTTCCACGAATGGGCACGAATGGACACGAATTGCAGGGACATTCGTGAAGATTCATGTCCATTCGTGGACCTCTTCGCTCCGTCGACCGGGAAATTGGGCAGAGATGAGGCCATAGCCCACCCCGCGCAATCTACTCTCTTTGCACGCGTTGGAATCTCTGAGATCTTTGCGCTAACCCCCTTCGCGAAACCGCCGCGCCTTCGCGGCCGCCGCTTCCGTCAATCCAGGTCATACGCACTGTTGTCAGCCGAGAGAAATCCCATCCCCGCCGGCATCGCCATGGTTGGATGTGGGTAGGCCGTCTGGACCGAAGCCGCATGCCCATCCACGTAGGCGACGTTCGTCCTGCCGCGATGGCGGAACGCCTGCGCACCAGCCACGCGCGTAACCGCCGTCACGCTGTCGCCATGCACCAGCGGCGACTCCGTCAGCGGCGCACGCATCAGCTTGTTGGCAACCTGATCGCTCGGTCCGCCGGCATCGCCGAACATCGCCGTCTCCGACGGCTGACGCACCTGCGTGATCCTGGCTGGCGCGCGGATCGCCTCCCACTCGCCGTGGCCGAGGTAGGACGTGTTGTAGTTGTATCCTGTATACGGATCGTCCAGGGCGCCTGTCCCCCATCCCTTGCCGTCGAAGGCGGGACACTGCTGCACCTTCGGATCGCTCTGCCCGGCCCACAGCAGCCCCGGCTGGACCTGATCGTCGACCACATCCAGATCCCAGTCGCGCCCGCCCCAGTAGGCCGGCGGAAAGCTGCCGCGATACTCATTGGTGTACAGGATCGCCACCGTCGCCAGTTGCCGCAGGTTGCTGAGGCACTGCACCGCCATCGCCTGCTGGCGCGCAGCCGTCAGCGCCGGCAGGAGGATCGCGATCAGCACCGCAATCACCCCCACAACCACCAGCAGCTCGACCAGTGTGAAAGCCCGTCGCATGGCTGGTCTCCTTTCAGCCGCCGCAGGGGCGATGCATGCGTCGCGTCAAACGTCCACCCACGCTCGTCCGCAACGCCATGCCGCGCCCCCGCAGCCAAGCCTTCATCCCCTGCGAGCTACCGCCGCCGACGCAGCAGCAATATCCCAGCCATCAGCACCGACGACAGCATCGCCGGCTCAGGCACGGCAACCGGCAGATCCGGCGGCGTCTCCTGCAGCCCCGACCAGACCCAGCCGTCGAACGAGCCATCCGTCAGCATCCGCATGCCCGGGCCGGTCATCGCGTAGTCCCACGTCTGACCGTCGCCGATGTAGTAGCTCCAGTACGGCGAATCCAGGCCATCGCCGACGAACACGTAGCCGCCGAAGTCGTGCCCGATCACCTGATCGCCGAAGACCGTCGACTTGATCGTCACGTCGTAATCCGACACCGCCGCGACCAGCTCCAGCGCCTCCAGGCCGCTGATCGGCTCGTCGTAATGCACCTCGAACAGATAGCTCTGCGGGCCGAAATCGATGACGATCGTCGAGGTGTTCACCCCGCTGCCGACAGACAGCGACACGATCGTCTCGCCGGCTACAACCGGCTTAGCCGCCGGCAGGCCGCTTACGGCATCGACCACCATGCGCCCCGCGCCCTGCGGCACATCGAAGCGCACATAGTTGACCGCCGGCAGGCCAGTCGTCGTCAGGTCCAGCCAGTTTCCGCCGGCTGATCCATTGAGCAGCGTGCGGATCTGCCCGTACGTCTTGCCGCCCAAGTCGTCAGCCGATCCCAGGAACGGCTTGGATGAACTGGCGACGACGCTCCCCAGCGGCTGGGCGTAGTCGACAATGTCCGTGTCGAGGTAGTAGTTGGTCGGATTGGTGAACGTGATCGCGGCGCCGCCGTTCAGCGGCTGCCAGTTGATCCCGTCATAGCTGACACTCACGATCGCGCTGGGAAACTGCGGATCGGAGAATGTCATGACGGGATTGCTCGTCAGCCCTGTCCCGCCGGCTGACACGTCTATATAGCCGACATTGGTAAACACCCCCAGATGCCGCCCATTCGCGGGGATCTCCTGCGACAGCTCCAGCACCAGATGCCCGCCTTCGCCGATGACCAGGATGTCTTCCGGGGCAAACGGCGGATTGAACGGATTGACGGCGTAGGTCGGCCCGGTGTCGCTGGTGATCCCGCCCAGCACGGCTGAGGTGTTCTGGTAGCCAGCCAGGGCATCGCCCGGCGCGTAGCTGACCACCGATGTCGCTTCGATCGGCCCGCCCAGTGCGAGGCCCCCCATCACCTGCGGCGCAATCAGCCCCGCAAACAGCAAACCCTTATGCATGTGAATCACTCCCCGTGCCGTCACGCGCGGCACGCGCAAGAACCCTTCGCCACCGCGATTCGCGGTGTCGGGGGAGGACTCAGCATGTTCAGGGGAAGCAGGCGCGAGCGTGCGCCAATGGATTCGCCTGGCGATGCCTGTGTCCCGCCCGTCCCGGATCGCGGGGACGAAATCGGAATCGCACGTCATCACGGCGATGACGTCGCAGCACACAGGCAGGTCTTCTGGCTTAGGACAACCACCGGCAGCCTTCCCATCCCGTCGCGGGACAGTGGCTACAACATCGCCAGCGGTCTGTTACGTCCATCACAGCGGCGCGTCCGCGTCGGATTCTCACCGACTTCCCATCACCCTGGAGATCTCCAGGGCAGGCAAACATGCCGCCTGAGTGCACAGACGAGCATAACGTGGGATCGGGGCAATGCAAGTCGGTGCTCAGCAGGCAGCAGGTAGGGCACGCTATTGCGTGCCGCGATCGGTCGCGCACCAGGTGCGGCAGGCAATAGCCTGCCCTACGCGCCGCGATTGATGCCCGAACTCGAGTTGCCGCGAGGGACAAATGACAAGTGACCAGTGACAAAACACCAAATCCAAAATCAGATCACGCCACCGTAATCCCCCGATCCAGATACACATCCTGGATCAGGTTCAGCAGCTTCACGCCTTCGCTCATCGGCCGCTGGAAGGCCTTCCGGCCGGAGATCAGGCCCATGCCGCCGGCGCGCTTGTTGATCACAGCCGTCCGCACGGCCTCAGCGAAGTCATTTTCGCCGCTGGCGCCGCCGCTGTTGATCAGCGGGCTGCGGCCCATGAAGCAGTTGGCCACCTGATAGCGCGTCAGCTCGATCGGATGATCGTCCGGCATCAGATCGCTGTAGACCTTCTTGTGCGTCTTGCCGAACTTCAGCGCCTCAAAGCCGCGATTGGTCTCCGGCAGCTTCTGCTTGATGATGTCCGCCTGGATCGTCACGCCCAGATGATTGGCCTGGCCGGTCAGGTCTGCCGCGACGTGATAGTCCGCTTCCTTCGTCTTGAACGCACTGTTGCGCAGATAGCACCACAGCACCGTCACCATCCCCAGCTCGTGCGCCCGCTGGAAGGCCTCGCTCACTTCCTGGATCTGCCGCGTCGACTCGTCCGATCCGAAGTAGATCGTCGCCCCCACCGCCACAGCCCCCATACTGAACGCCTGCTCGACCTGGCCGAATGGGATCTGGTCGTACCTGTTCGGATAGGTCAGCAGCTCGTTGTGGTTGAGTTTGACGAGGAACGGGATCTTGTGCGCGTATTTGCGCGCCACGGCGCCCAGTACCCCCAGCGTCGACGCGACGGCATTGCAGCCGCCCTCGATTGCTAACCTGACGATATTTTCCGGGTCAAAGTATTCCGGATCAGGCGCGAAGCTCGCGCCGGCGGAATGCTCGATCCCCTGATCCACCGGCAGGATCGAGACATACCCCGTCCCGGCCAGCCGGCCCGTGTTCAGGATCCACTGAAAGTTCCGCAGCACGGCCGGCGGTCGATCCGATTGCGACACCACGCGATCCACAAAATCCGGCCCGGGCAGGTGCAGCATCTCCCGCTTGAACCCGCGCGCTGTGTAGCTCAGCAGACTGTCGGCTTCATCCCCCAGCAGGTCCCGAATCTGTTGCTCAGTGCTCGCCATGACGACCTCCATCGCGAAATGCAGTCCCCCGATGCAACCGATTTTCGCGCAGCCAGGCTGCGCCTGTCAGCACCAGATTTTCACGAACCCCAATTGCCCCCCACCAGAAATGGATGCCCTGTGTAGGGGCGGATGGCAATCCGCCCCGGATGCCGCGATGACGCAACCGGTCCGCCAAGGCGGACCCTACAGTATCCGTCTTTGCGATCTTTGTGATCTTTGGAATCTTTGCGCTTCCCCTTCGCGCGTCCTTCGCAACCTTGGCGACTTCGCGGTCGCCGTTTACTTTTCCGATGGCCCCTCCCCCCGATACTGCGCCAGCTTGTAATGCAACGTCCGGCGGCTGATGCCCAGCTCAGCCGCCGCCCGCGTGCGATTGCCGCCATGCCGCTTCAGCACCGCCAGAATATGCTGCCGCTCCGCCTCCGCCAGCGTCACAGGCCGCTGCTGCGCGTCGGCTTCTTCCCCTCCAGCCGAGACTTGCGCCGCATCGCCTGTCTCCTGCGCTGCCTGTTGCTGCGCCTGATCGGCTGCCACATCTGGCACAACGTGGATCCGCCGCCGCGCTCGATCCAGGGCCAGTTCCAGCTCGCGCAACCTGCACGGCTTTTCCAGAAAATCCGACACCTCCAACCCAATCGCTTTGCGCGCCGCAGCCAAGGTGCCATACGCCGTCAGAATGATCACCGGCCCACCCCAACCCTCCGCCCGCAGCTTCTCCAGCAGCTCGATGCCGCCCATCCCCGGCAGATGCAGATCCAGTACCGCCATCGCCGGCGGCTGCTGCTTCACCATCCGTAAGGCCTCTTCGCCGCTGCGCGCCGCGCGCACGCCCAGCCCCATCTCCGGGATCACTTCCGTCAGCAGGTCCCGCAGACGCGGTTCATCCTCGACCACCAGCACATCCAGCCGGCTCGCCGGCACTGTCCATGCACCGCTCACGCCGCCACCTCCCCATTCGCCACCGGCAGCTCGATCGTGAACCGGCTGCCGCGATCGCTTCCCTCGCTCTCAGCCGTCACGCGCCCGCCATGCTCGCGCACGATCGCTTCCGTGATCGACAGCCCCAGCCCCGTCCCCGGCCGGCTGCGGTCCGACAGCGTGAAAAACGGCTCGAACACGCGATCCAGCACCTCCGCCGTCATGCCCACGCCATTGTCCTCCACCACCAACACCATCCGATCGTCGTGCCGTCGCACGATCACGCGCACCTGTCCCGCGTCGCCGCGACTGCGCACCGCTTCCAGGCCGTTGATCACGAGATTCAGCACGGCCTGCTTGATCTCCCCTTCGTTGCCCGCCACCATCGGCTCAGCCGCCGGCGGCACCTCGACCGACAGCGTCACACCCCGATACTTCGGCAACTCGCCCAGGCTCGACACAACCTCCTGCGCTACCTGCGACAGCCGCACCGGCCCGCGCTCCGATCCCTCATCCCGCGACAGCGACAGCAGCCGCTGGGTGATCGACTTGCAGCGGAACGCCTCATCGCAGATCACCTGCATCGACTGCCGCAGCTTCGCGACCGTCTGCTCATCCAGCCCGCGATCCAGGTGCTGCAGCGACCGTTCGCCGTAACCGGCGATGATCCCCAGCGGATTGTTGATCTCATGCGCAATGCCGGCTGCAAGGTATCCCACGCTCGCCAGGCGCGCCGATCGCGCCAGCTCACGGCTCTTGCGGGCGACGCGATCCTCCAGATCGCTGTAGATCGAATGCAACCGCATGGCCATCTCGTTGAAGTCGGCTGCCAGATCGCGGAACTCCTGATCGCCGTACGGTTCGACGCGCTCATCCATCGCCCCGCCGCGAATCCGTCGCACCGCCTGCCCCAGCCGAATCAGCGGCTGCATCACGCTCCGGTACTGCCGCACCCCCACGCCGATCGCCAGCACCACCGCCACCGCCGACAGCGATCCGACCATCCACAACGTCCGCGTGCGCCGACGCGCCGCATGCTGGCTCGCCGCCTCGATCTCCATCCGCCGATCCGACGCAAACCGCGACAGCTCGGCGAGCACCCCATCCAGCACGCGCCGCCCGGCTGGCGCTGTACCCGCTGCCGCGCCGTCGAGCTGTTCGATCGCCTGATCCAGCGATGCCGCGATCGGCGCCCATTGCTGCCCTTCTCCAGCCAGCCGCGTCCGCATGCGCGCCTGCTGCAGGCGATGCCGCGCCGCCTGCGGCGAGCCTCCATCGAGCTGTGCCGCCGCCACGGCAACCTCCGCGCCGATCTCATACGCCTGCCGCAGCGACGCAAATCCCCGCTGCGCCGCGTCGAAATCCTGATGCAGCCCGACGATCCCCCACATTCCCGCAGCCGCCACCAGCACCATCGCTGCGACCATCAGTCCGATCTGCACGGCCAGCCGCCGCCGCAGGGTTGTCACGCGCGTCACTCCCATCGCTGGCACCTCATGATCAACCCACCCGCCCTGTGCAATCTCTGCACAGGCTGCACTCACATGCTACCCGCTGGCGCAGTTCGTCGCATGCCTGTCGACCCCATGCCCAATACCACGATCATCCGGATGTCACGGTGCTGGAGCGTCTGCGCATCATCAAGGCTGTTACAGCCAAGGCGCCTTGCCGCGCGCGGGCTGATTTGCGCCCAAGCGCAGCATCTGACGGGTGCTTTGCTGTAGAATGGCCTTTTGCAGCTAATTGCACACGAAGGAGAGACGTCGATGAAACACGCTGTTGCCACATTCACGCTCACGGCGGCCCTGCTGGCCGCGCCGGTTGGCATGATGCCGCTGGCCCATGCTCAGGATGCTCAGCAGGCTGAGCAGTCCACCCCCGCCGCCCGCGCCCAGGCCATGATCGATCGCGGCCTGGCGTTCCTCAAATCCCAGCAGCTTGAGGATGGCGGATGGGCCCCCGAGCGCCACCCGCCAGCCATCACGGCGCTTGTCCTGCGCGTCTTCGTGCAGGATCCCAACTACGACCATAACACCGACTTCATCGCCCGCGGCTATCAGAAGCTGCTGTCGCATCAGCTCGAAGACGGCGGCATCTACGCCGATTCGCTGGCCAACTACAACACCGCCGTCGCTGTCAGCGCCCTGGCGGCTGCGAAGAATCCCGCCTTTGACGAAGCCCTCCAGAAGGCGGTCGCCTATCTCAAGGGCCTGCAATGGGGCGTGGGCGCCAAGCAGGGCCCCAAGGGCGAATCCGTCGTCAGCGAGGATCACCCCTGGTACGGCGGCTGGGGCTACGGCGGACAGTCCCGCGGCTCGGGCCGGCCGGACCTGTCCAACACCCAGATGGCCCTGGAAGCCCTCCAGGAAGCCGGCGTCCCGCAGGACGACCCCGCCTTCCGCGCTGCCATGCTCTTTGCCACACGCCTGCAGAATCACTCCGAAACCAACGATCAGCCGTGGGCCGGCAACGACGGCGGCTTCGTCTACAGCCCCAGCGATGACGGCTCGTACGAATCGCAAGCCGGCGAGTACACCTCGCCCGACGGCCGGCGCATGCTCCGCTCCTACGGCTCGATGACCTACGCCGGTCTCAAGAGCTTCATCTACGCCGGCCTGGACAAGCAGGACCCGCGCGTGCAAGCCGCGTGGGACTGGATTACGTCCAACTGGACGCTGGATGAAAACCCCGGCATGCGCCAGAACCGTCCCGACTATGCCGAGTGGGGCCTGTACTACTACTACATGACCATGGCCCGCGCCTTGAACGCCTATGACGAGCCGGTCATCACCACCCCCACCGGCGAGAAGATTGATTGGCGCATCGCCTTGATCGACCGGCTTCAGACGCTGCAGAAGGAAGACGGCTCCTGGAGCGGCGAGCGCAAGTGGATGGAAGATAATCCTGTCATCGTCACCAGCTACATCGTCGGCGCCCTGCAGGAAGTCGTGGAAGACCTCCAGCAGCACCCGCCGCAGCCCTAATCCCATCCGTCGTAAGTAATGGGGGCGGCCTTGCCGCCGCCCCCTTTGTCGCTCCGTCGCTACCCCACTCCGCCTCTTCGTCTCCCTGTCTCTTCGTCTCTCCCCGCAGACAACAATTCCGCCCCTCCGGCGTTATTAGAAATGCCATGCATCTGCGATACCGGGCCCTGATCGTCTGCACCCTTCTGCTGGCGGTGACCAACTGGATGCCCGCTCAGTCCTCCAGCCTGGCCCCGCGGATCCAGCAGTTCCGTGACGCCCTCGCTCAGCTTGATCTGTCCCCCGAACAGAAGCTGCAGATCGCCACCCTCTTCACGCGCATCGAGAAACAGGCCGCCGATATCGCCGAACTTGCCCGCGACGACCAGGTCTCGGCGCGCGAGCTGATGCGCGATCTGGCTGCGGACATGCGCGCTGAGATCGCCCGCATCCTTACGCCCCAGCAGCAGCAGGCGCTGCGCGAGAAGATGCAGCGGCGGCCCGAAGACACCCCACCACCGCCTCCCCCGCCGCCGGCAGCGCCGCCGCCCCAGCGGCCGGGCGCGGACAGGCCCAATTCGCCCGCGATGGGCGACGCCAATCGCAGTTCTTCAGATCAGCCGTCGCAGCCCGCCCAGCGCGGCGGAACGGCCGCGCCGTTCAACCGCGCCGGCACGCCCCTGCCTGTCGGCCAGGCAGCCCCGCCGATCAATCTCGTCGATCTGGATGGAAAAAAGATCACGCTCGACACGCTGCCCAACCGGCCCGTCGTGCTGATCTTCGGCAGCTATTCCTGCCCCGCGTTTCGCGACCAGGTCCGGCTGCTCAATGATCTGGCCGAAGCCCATCGCCGTCGGGCGCATTTCCTGATCGTCTACACGCGCGAAGCCCATGCCCTGGGCCAGTGGGAAGTGCAGCGAAACGAGGACGACGGCATCGCCATCGAGCAGCATCGCTCGCTCGACGACCGCAAGACGCAGGCGACCATCGCCCGCCGCACGCTCGATATCCGCATCCCCATTGCGCTCGATGACATGGAGGACTCGACCGTCCGAGCCTACAATGCCTTCCCCAACGGCGCTGTCATCCTCTCACCGGATCGCAAGATCGCCCTCGCCCTCCGCTGGGCTGACCCGTTCGTCATCAACGAACACCTGCTCAAACCCGCGAGGTGATCCCATTACCTCTTGTGGCACGTGCGTCCCGCACCTGCACTGGCATAGCTCCCCTGCGCTCTCCGCGTCTCTGTGGTCAACAAAGATGCCGCGGTGAGCCCCGGACGATCACTGCCGACCCGAAAACGTCGGATCGATCCGCCACTCGGTGGTGAAGCTGTAGCGTTCCCCCGGTTGAAGCTGGAAGCGATCGCTCAGCAGCGTTGCCGGCTCGGCATCGGCGGGCAGCATCCCGGGCGTCTCGCGGAATCCGCGGATGCTGACGAGTCCCAGCGTGCTTTGCATGGTGAACAGATCCGCCTGCGCGATGCGCCGCCCGCCCGGGTCAGCCAGATGCGCCCGCAGCGTCATGGACGAGTCGATCGGCTGATCGCCCGTGTTCTGCACGATGAACGTCGCCAGCAGCGACAGCCCTTCCAGACAGTAGATCCGCCGCCACCCGACATGGGCCTGCGGGTCCTCGCCGATGTACTGCCAGGTCTGATCGTCGCGTTTCTCGACATACCCGACCGGAGCCGACGCCGGCAGGCTGGCCAGTGCGATGCTTACGCCGCGTTCGCCCAGGAGATTGCGCTGCCCGTCAGCCGATCCCCAGTAGACGATCCGCCCGTCGACCTCATCGATGACGATGCGGATCTGCCGGTTTTTCAGCTCATATCCTTCGGCGACGCGCGACATTGCCGTCGGCCCGGTGTGGGGCAGATCGAACCGCTCCGCCAGCGGCAGTTCCGCCCGCTGGCAGCCCAACACGCTGATCAAACCGAGCACGACAGTTTGCCGCGCCACACGCCCAAGCCCGCCAAACCAGCGCTTCATGCCGATCAGGTTAGCGCGCAGCGACCTGTCGTTGCAAGGCGCACCGCTGCCCGGCACAGGCGCAAGTGTCGGAATCACCTCAACCTGCAGTCTTGGGGCTAGCCAGAAACGCGTCCGCCGCCCGCAGCACCTGCCGCGCCGACGCGAAGGTCAGCCGTTTCATCGCCGCCTCGTACGGCAGGAAGACGTACCCGACATGCTCAGAACTCAGCACAACATCGACCTTATCTGTGCTGGCGAGAAAAAACGTGACCTGCTTTCGCACCAGCCCCCTGTCACGGCCGCGAAACTGGTATTGGATGACGTGCTCGAAACCGGGAATGATATCGATACGAGTGATGCCCGTCTCCTCGCGAAGCTCGCGCCGGGCCGCCGCCAGCGCGTCCTCGCCGGCTTCGACATGCCCCTTGGGATAGTCCCAGTGCCTGCCGTAATCCAGCAGCAGATACTTCCGCGGCGCCGCAACGCCGCGCTGGACGAAGATCACAAAACCAGCCGAACGCTCCTCGCGGGCCATGCCATCCCTGTATCACCCGACCGCGGCCCCTGCAAGCAGGCCGGCCGCGGTCGGATGCGCAACAGGTTGTCTGACATGCGGATCCGTTCGATCCGCACTACAGCAGCCCGATAATCAGGAATACCACCGCCAGCACCAGGAATACGAACAGCAGCGTCCGTCCGACGCCGGCGCTCATCCCGGCTACGCCGCGGGCGCCCATCACGTAGGCGATCAGCGCGATCACAAAAAAGACAACTGCAAGGGTAATCAGTGTTTCCATCATGGGAATGCTCCTTTCGTCACCTGCCACCGCACGCGCCACGCGGCGCTCGTCAGCGGCCACCTCGATCGGCTGGCCTGCATCAGCCAGCCGGATCGGACAAAAGGATGCAACCCCCGTGCCGAACGCGACTGCAGCAACGGGCTCGACCGTTCGCCCGGCCGTCGCCCGCTGCTGCGTTTCCCCCATTTACGCCATTTCAGTTGCCCAGCAGCGGCAACTGGACATGCACGCTTCGGTCGGCTCCGTCGTCGATGCCCGGCGCCGAACCGATGTACTGCTTGTCAATCCGCCGCACCTGCCGCACCGGCGGATCCGCCAGCGGCACCAGGTCCGGCGAATCCGGCCCATCATGCCGCCGAAGCACGTTGTAGTACTGATCCCGCTGAACCGGAATCCACCCGGCATCGCGGATCAACCGGCAGATCTCCCGCTCGTTCAGGCGGAACGTCGTCCCGGCAGCCGAAACGACATTCTCCTCCATCATCACGCTCCCCATGTCGTTGGCGCCGAACATCAGCGCCACCTGCCCGATCTTCGGCCCCATCGTCACCCACGACGACTGCAGGTTGGGGATGTTGTCAAAGTACAGCCGCGCGATCGCCAGCATCCGCAGGTACTCATCCGCCCCCGCCATGCGCACCACGCGCCCGCGCAGGATGTCCTCGTTGGTCGAGTCATCAAACGGCCCGTACTTCTCGGGATCCCATTCCTTCGCCCGCCCCAGCGGCGTGTTCTCCCGCTGGAACGGCCAGTGGATGAAGGCTGTGTACGATCCGTAGGTCTTCGGCGTCTGAGATTCGGATGCTGGATCGAACGCAGACTTCGCGAACACGCCCGGCCAGCGCGCCGCCACTTCGTCTGTTCGTCTCCTCGTCTCTCCGTCTCTGCCAAGTCCAAGCGCATAGTCCTGCATATCCCGCAGCGCGCTCATGTGCTCGATCCGCTCGCGGACGAACTCGATATGCCCGATCAGCATCGTGCAGCTCGTGTTCATCCCCTCTTCGTGCGCGACGCGCATCACGCGAAGCCAGTCATCGCCCGAGCACTTGCCGATGCCGATGCGCCGCCGCACACGCGGCGTGAAGATCTCGCCGCCGCCGCCGGGGATCGTATCCAGGCCGGCGGCCTTAAACCGGCGGATGATCTCCCGCGCATCCATCCCGAAGAACCGCTCGAACTCGACAAACTCCGGCGGGCTGAACGCATGCACATGCACCGTCGGGAAGTTGGTCTTGATGTAGCGGAGCAGGTCTTCGTAGTACTCGATCGGCAGCCGATCATTCATGCCACCCTGCATCAGCACCTGCGTGCCGTTGATGCTGACCAGCTCGCGGATCTTCTGGCCGATGGCTTCGTTGTCGAGCGTGTAGGCGTCGGTATCGTCGTGATCGCGGCGGAACGCGCAGAACGTGCACTTGGCTGTGCAGACGTTGGTGTAGTTGATGTTGCGGTCGATGACGTACGTGCGGTAGTCCTCGGGGTGCAGCCGCATCGTCACGGCGTGGGCCCACTGGCCCAGGTCGTGCAAAGAGGCATTGTGATACAGCTCCAGCGCCTGCTGGTCCGTCAGCCGGGCCTTCCCGGCGATCACCGCGTCAATGTCAAAAGACAGCTTCGCCATAGGTCCACAAAGTGTAGGCAATTGCCCCCCGCTCCCCAAGCACCCGCGGCTGGATTCAGCTTTTTCAGCGGAATTGAAACAAACCCATGCCCACCGGACTGGTTCGCGTGTCGCCCCGACCCGATACCTGGCACCGCCTACCGCGGTTCGCCGGGCAACTCCTCGCCCCCCCCGTCGGATTCATCCTCCACCTGCAACTCCAGGCGGAACAGCTTCTCCAACGCGTGCAGATACTGCGTCGTCGGGGCATGCAGGCCGCCGCCGCTGCGAAGGGCCTGCACGGGGTGATGCAGGATCTTGTTCACCATGCGCCGGGCCAGTTCCTCCATCTGCTGCCGCTGGGCGGGCGTGGCATCGGGCATGCGCGCCAGCGTCCGGGCGACCTCTTCCTGCGCGATGCGATGGTATCGCTCGTACAGCCGCTCGATCAGGGGGCCCAGTTCCCGCGTCCGCTGCCAGCGAACATACTCATCCACGGCGGAGCGAATCAGCGACTCCGCCGTCGAGATCGCGTCCTGCCGCGATTCTCGCGTCGACGCGACCACCTGCTGCAGATCATCCAGGTTGTACAGGTAGACATGCTCCAGCCGCCCGACGCGCTCATCCACGTCCCGCGGCAGCGCGATGTCGATCAGGAAGATCGGCCGATAACGGCGGGCTTTCAGCACCGCCTCAAACATCTCAGGCGTGATGATCGGCTGGGGCGATCCGCTGGAGCAGACGACCACGTCCGCCATCGCCAGGCACTCGCTCAACTGCTCCATCGATGCGCCGATGCCGCCATGATCCGCCGCCACGCGCTCGGCCTTGGCTGGATCGCGCGTGCAGACGATCAACCGGCCGGGCGACAGCTCCGCAAAGTGCCGCAGCACGAGCAATCCCATCTTCCCCGCGCCGACCGACAGCACCGTCTTGTCATCGAACCGCTCGAAAATCCGCCGGGCGTATTCGACCGCCACCCCCGCCACGCTCAGCCGCCCCTCGGCGATCGGCGTCTGCGACAGCACCTGCTTGCCGACCGCCATCGCCCGCTGAAACAGCGGATGCAGGTGCGATCCCGCGATACCCAGCGCCGATGCAGCTTCATACGCCTCGCGCACCTGCCCGAGAATCTGCGTCTCCCCCAGTACCATCGAATCCAGCGACGACGCCACGCGGAACAGATGCTCAACGACGTCGCGATCGCTCCGGTCGTACAGGTGCGGCTTGATCTGATCGACCGGAATGCCGTGATAGCCGGCCAGGAAGTCAGCCATCTCTTCCACGCGCGGATGGCCGTGCACCGCCCGGGCGACATACAACTCCACGCGATTGCACGTCGACAGCAGCACCAGCTCCGCTTCGGGAAAACGCGCGCGGAACGATTCCACGGCCTTGCGCCGCGAATCAGCATCGAAGGCAATGCGTTCGCGCACGGCCAGCGGCGCGGTTGAGTGATTCAGTCCCAGCAGCAACAGGCGCTGCATCACTGAACCTCCCGCGGATCGACGACTGCCGGATTGTCGTGATATGCAACCGCTGCAATCATCTCACGCCTCCGACATGTACTGCACGGCGATCAGCGTGCTGATCATCAGCAGGAATCCCAGGACGCTCAGCATCGCCGCCTTGCGCCCGCGGAAACGCGGATTGATCGGCGCATGCAACACCACCGCATACACCAGCCACACCAGCACGCCCAGCCAGATCTTCGGCTCGGAGAACAACGCCTGGGTCATGGCTGCATTCCAGCCTTTGTGCGCGATCATGATCAGGCCGGTCAGCAGGCCGACCGTCAGCATCGCAAACCCCAGCGTTACGCTCGTCAGCGTCAGATGTTCCAGCCGCTCGAGGCTGCCCAGCTCCGGGCCGTTGATCGGCTGCTTGCGCCGCAGGCGACGGTTGGCCAGCAGGTACATCGCCGCGACGGCAAAAGCTACCGCAAACGCGACCGCGCTCATGTACGCCGTCACGTGATGCACCCACGTCCAGGTTTCGGTGACATAGTCATGCGGTCGCGCCTTGCCGAAGACGCCCGCGCCGACCAGCATCGCCACCACCACCGGCAGCACGAACGCCTCGATCCCCGGCAGCGGGCGGAACATCTGCAGATACAGGACAAACAATCCCAGCAGCAGGCCCAGCCACACCAGCGTCTGGAAGTTATCTCCCAGCGGCATCCAGTTGCCGCGCGTCGACGCATGCCACGCCAGCACGGCTGCGCTGATCGCCACGCCCCCCGCCATCAGCCCGCGCAGCAGCAGACGCCGCTCTGCCTGCGGGTGCAGCAGACGCCACCACGCGATCACCATCGCCCCGCCCAACAGCGCGACGGCAACCGCCAGCAGGGCCAGTTGTCCGTTGCTCACCATATCGCATCAGCCGGGCAAAACCGGCTTCCATTGCGGACACATCCGCTGCGCCGACGCGACGAGCCCTTCGATTCCCCCGTTCGCAAACGCCTCAAACGCCGCATCGCTGCCCAGATGCAGCAGGATCTCCCGCCGCTGCTCGGCTGACAGGCTCGCATCGGCAAGCACCATCTCCCGCACGCGCACGGCGGCTGCGGCATAGTCGCCCAGGCGCGGATCGAGCGCGGCTTCGATCTTCCGGCGAATCCATCGCGACACGGCTGGGCTGCCACAGCCGACGGCAATCCGCAGCGCCCCCTGCTCGCTCGACGCCGGCACGGCGAAATCGCCGCCTCCGTCGTCATCCTCATCCACACGATTGACCCACGCTCCGCGTTGGCGGGCGTCGCGAACGACGGCTGCATTGACCTCCGCCGAATCCGTGGCTGCGTACACAAGCTGGGCGCCGTCCAGGTGCGTGCTGTCGTACGTCGCGTCGATCCGCTGGACGCCCTGCGGCATGGAAGGATCGAACGCCGTCGCAACGACCTTGACGCGCGTCGCGCCGGCCTGCAGCAGCCGGCGGGCCTTTCGGGCCGCGACGGCGCCGCCGCCGACAATCACGACCTGCCGGTCGCGCACGTCGAGCATGATCGGGTAACGATAGGCCACAGCCGGCGTATTCTACAGCCTCTACGCCCGCCCGACAGTTTTGCCGAAAACTGCTGTTCCGGTGGGTGCGAAAGCCGTCGGCGCCCCCGCCCGATCGCGCGCCGGGCTGATGTTCGCGCTGAACAGGATCATCCCCAGCAGCAGGAACAGCACGATGCTCAGCAGCGTCACACTGCGGCGATGCTCGCGGTCGAACTGCTCGCGGGCGGGGTTGGCGATCTCCGGCTCATCGGCGTGATCGAGATATTCCTGGCGAAACCGTTGGATCCTCGGCCAGACGACCAGCCGGTCGAACATCACCACAGCCGCCGCGATCAGGAACATCACCACGCGGATGATCATGGCTGTGAAGTTGGACCCTGCCAGGTCCACCAGGAATAGCTGCGCGATCATGCAGATCAGCAGCACAATCCCGCACAACAACTGCACCCGCGCCAGCGCCGTCAGCAGATGGCTGACGATCGTCCCAGCCAGAAGCGTGCCGTGCTGGCCTTCGAGATTCACGCTCAGCACCGACGGCATGACCGGATTGGCTTCGCGGACGACGCGGAAGATCACCGGTGCGGCGATCGCCACGAACAGCACACCTCCAAACGCCGTCGCCAGCGCGATCCAGTACATGATCTGCACGAGCTGATAGAGGTCGATGGTCATACGCGATATCCGATGCGGCGTTGGTGTCCAGCCGCTGTCAGGGGCAGGTTACAGCTTTACCGTCCACTCCAAGCCGTTGCCCACGGCCACTTCGATGCTGCGGGCGTCACCGCGGCTGCGAACATGCTCGACAAACGCCTTCAGTTCGTCGCGATGGCTGGTGACGTTGTCCGTCAGCACGCAGCCGCCGCGACGGATCTTCGGCCACAGGCCGTCGAAGTATGCCTGCGTCGACGGCTTGTCGGCATCAATGAAGGCGATGTCAATCGAATCGGGCAGCGTCGCGATGATCTGCCGCGCATCGCCCAGATGGTTGGTGATGCACGCCTGCAAGCCGGCTTTGGCGAATGTCTGCTTCGACGACTCGACCTTGCGCGGATCGCGGTCGACGGTGTGCAGGTGGCCGCCGGTCTGCTTGAGCGCCGCGCCCCAGAACAGCCCGCTGAATCCGTAGCTGGTGCCGATCTCGACGATCAGCTTCGCGTGCATCGACAGGGCAATGTGATGCAGCAGTTGCCCCTCCACCAGCGGCACCTGCCAGTGATCGTCGCGCTTGTCGCGCAGCGATTCCAGCTCGGTAATGGCCTGTGCGATGGATGCGTCACTGATCATGCCCCGGTCTCCTGGGTGTAGCCGACGATGGCGATTTTGTAGCGATCGGCCAGCTCCAGCACCTTCTGCTTCTGGAGGATGATGGTCTTGTACGGCTCGAGTACGCAGCACTTGGCGCGGGCGGCGCGGAGCTTCTCGATGGTCGTCTCGCCGATGGTCGGCACGTCCATCCGCATGTCCTGCGCGGCGTTGGCAACCTTGATCAGCGTCCAGCCGCCGGAGCGGCAGAGCTTCCCGGCACGCTCGATCATCTCGTTCGTGCCTTCGAGCGCCTCGACGGCGATCACGTCCTTTTCGAGGATCGCGATCGCCTGGCCGATGTCCATGCGGCTGATCGCCTGGCAGATCTCCCAGCCGGCGCGGATGTCCTGCCATTGGCGATCCGTCGGCTGGGTCCGCGTCATCACGCCGGGCCTGGCAAGCTGGTCGCGGCAGTAGGTGGTCGAATCGATCAAGGTGATGCCCTCGCTGGCCAGTTCGGCGGCGATCGCCTGGAGAATGGCTTGCGGCCGCTTGTCATGCCGCAGGCGCTGGAACCACATCCGCAGCGTTCGCCAGTCGGGAATATACTGCAGATACCGCCAACGCGTGTACATCTGCTCCTTGGCGACGCGGCCGACCATGATCGCCTCGCGCACGCCGCGTCGTTTCAATTCGCGGATCCACTGGCCCATTCGCAGCGTTCCGACCCATCGGAACACGTCGACTTCGCTGCGCAGATCGGGTGACGCCGATCCCCCCAGCGCCACGCACACAACGCGCCGCCCCGCCGCTCGCGCCCCGCGCGCAACCACGAACGGGAATAATCCCTGTCCGGCAATCAGTCCCAATGGCGGCGTTGACATGCGTGTTCCTCTGCGACCCCGTCCACAAGCCGATGTAGGGCAGGCTATTGCCTGCCGAAACGGATTGCGCAATGGTAGCGGCACGCAATAGCGTGCCCTACTTTGCTCCTCAAACACAACCTGTCGATCGCGTTCACAGGTGGCACGAGCTACCACAACACTATGCATCAACATAGGCGATAGTCGCCCCTAATCGTCATCCTGAGCGTAGCGAAGGATGACCTTCGCGAAAGGACTTACGCCGATCATGCATAGTGTTGTACCAACCCGTGATTCTGCTGACCCAGGCACAGGCGGATAGCCCGTGCCACGAAGACTTGGCCAGCCTCAGATTTCGTACGTAATCGCACCGTTTTCGTCTTCGCGCGCCAGCTCGGCATGCAGCGGAGCGACGTCGATCGACCGAGCCACCAGCTCCCGTGCCCGCGCCAATGCCGCCTTCGCACTGGCAAAGACGTTGTCGCCAGCCGGGAAGACATTCTCCTTGCCGATCTTGTCCACCAGCCCGTATCCGCGGAGCGCCCGCATCAGATCCGTCTTCACGCCGCACAGCAGCACATGCCGATTCTGCCGACGCATGTCGTTCACGAACCGCTCGAGCACCTCCATCACCGTCGCGTCGATCATGTGCGTCCGCTTGAGGCGGAAGATGACGACGCTCACCGGGCTGGCCTGGATCGCCGCCAGGCGATCCTGCAGCTCATCGGCGACGGCGAAGAACAGATCGCCCTCGAGCTGCAGGAACATGACCTGCTGCGTGCCGAGGCGATCGCGGATCGGCCGCTCGACAAATGGGCCATACTGCGTCTGCACCATCTCGTGCAGGTGCAGCCGGCTGGCCTTGTTCAGGTACAAGCCGATGTTCAGCAGGATGCCGATGTAAACCGCATACTGCAACGGCAGCGTCAGCGTCGCCAGGAACGTCACGAGGCAGACAACCGCATCCGTCCGGCTGGCCTTCCGCACGCGAAGAAAGAACCGCCAGTCGATCAGCCCCCAGGCGATGACAAACAGAATCGCCGCCAGGGCCGCCAGCGGCACGTAGCGAGCCAGATCCGAGAACAGCACAAAGATCCCCAGAACGATCAGCCCGTTGAACGCCCCGGCAAACGACGTCTGCGCCCCAGCCTGGAAGTTCAGTTCCGATCGCGAGAAGCTGCCCGATCCCGGAATGCACTGAAAGAAGCTGGACAGCGCATTGGTCAGCCCCTGGCTGATCAGCTCGCCATTGGCGCTGATCCGATCCCCGCTGCGGCTGGCGATCGATCGACCGATCGAATACGACTCCAGCAGCCCCAGCAGCGACAGCGCGATCGCGCCCATCGTAAATGTCTCAGCCATCCGGGCGTTCAGCAGCCCGATTTCCGGCCAGGCAAACGGAATCCCCCCCGCCGGCAGAGGGTCGATCGTCAGTACCTGCTGATCCCATCCCAGGGCCCACACCAGCGCGCCCCCCAGGACGATCCCCAGCAGCGGGCCGGGGAACAGCTTGGAGATCCGCCGTCCGCCGATCACCAGCGCCAGCACCAGCAACCCGATCATGATCGATCGCCAGTCGGTCTCCAGCAGCCCCGCCACCGCCTGCTGCACGATGCCCAGCAACCCGGGCAGGCGGTGCGACACATCCGGCAGGCGATAGCCGAGAAAATTGCCGATCTGCCCGGCTGCGATCAGCACCCCCGCGCCGGCTGTGAATCCGATCGTCACGCTGGCGCTGACATATCGCACCAAAGCGCCCAGCCGCGCGGCAGCGAACAGAAGCTGGATCACCCCCTTGGCCAGCGTCAGCAGGACGACGATCTGCAGGTACAGCGCCCCATTGCCCGGGTCCATCTGCCGCAGCACCACGCCCGCAACCGACGCCACCAGCAGGCTTTGCGTGTTAATCGGCCCGACCGACAAATGACGGTTTGACGCAAACACCGCAGCCAGCAGGCTTTGCACGATGACGGTGTACAGCCCGTACTCCGGCGGCACGCCCGCGACGATCGCATAGGCCATCGCCTGCGGCAGCGCAACGGCAGCCACGGTCATTCCAGCGATCGCGTCGCGACGAAACTTGTCGGCTGAATAGTCCCGAACCGTCTCGATCAGTGGCCGAAACGGCTGGGTAAGGAGGGAAAAGTGCTGCGACGTCGTCATTCGCCAGGCGTCAGTTCCGAGCCTTGTGCACCGTCATTGTCGCGCGGTACGTCCGTCTCACGCCAGTTGCGACGCAGGCCCATCAGCGACGACACGATGAACAGCGGCACAGCCATGGCGGCCATCCACAGATCCACCGCCGGCCGGTAGTACACGATCAGCGCGCATCCCAATGCCATTGCCGCCATCGCCGCCAGTTCCACACGATCCGGTAACAGATGCTTCATCGTCTGCCCAATAGCCAAACCCGCCAGCCAAAAGCGCCCAGCACCCCCGCAAGTTAGCGGGCCATGGCAGATTTGTCCAAACCCCATGCGCCGCCGCCTGATATCGTCCCCCCGCAGGGCAAAACGCCCCATCCCGGAGCAACAATCCGCCTTTTTACGGTTCCCGGCGCCGGCGAAGTTCCAGGTTCCAACCCCGAAGTTCCAAAGAAGCTCCAAACGGAAAAGAGCAGGCCGTGAGCAGTGGGCAGTCACGCTGCGTTCATCCGCGTTCATCCGCGGTTCCCATCAATCCGCAATCCAAAATCCGCAATCGAGATCACTCTCCCATCGCCTCCCGCGACAGCACACTCCGGAGCGTCTGTCCGATTTCGTCGAACGTTGCCTGCCGGACATCGGGCTTGGCGACGGTGCCGCTGACACGCACGGTGGTCGCATTCCGCTGCAGGGCCGCGAGGATGTCGTCGACATCAGCCATGAACGGCAGCTTCAGGTCGCGGAACGGCCGGCCGATACCGACGATCGTCGCTTGCACCGGCGCCTGCGGCATATCCCAGATCTGGTCAAACTGCCCCACCGCACGCACCTCGGTGCCGCGGTTGAAGTAGCTCATCTCTGTGAGCAGCAGCGTTTGACCTTCCATGCGCAGGCTGATCCTGCCCTCGCCCGTCGGCTGGGTTGTGTCCGTACCGATGTTCATCAGGTCATACAGCAGGCGGATCGACTCGATGCTGGCCAGGTCCGACTCAGCCAGGTGGACCGTGCCCTCGCCGAAGGCGCGCTCGCGATCGAACGGGTTGCCCACGATCGTCGCGGCGCCGTCGAGCACGCCGGGGAGCGGCCTGTCGTCCTTGGGCACAAACGTGCGCATCACCTGCTCCAGCGACACATCGCGGAAGCTCAGGTTCGACTGCGACGACATCTGCCCGCCCGGATGCCGCGTATAGCGCGCCCACAGGTCGAACACGCCGCCAAACGCCTCCAGCCGCGCGCTGTCCAGCACGATCCGCAAGCCGCCCGGCACGCCGTCAACGGCGGTCGCGCTGCGCGTGTCGATGTACAGGTCGAACGACGCCGATCCCAGATCGGCTGCCCGGAATCTCGCGGGCTGGACCGGATCGACATATCCGCTCAGCCGCAGCGGCCCGACCGGGCGTGTCGGCGTTTGCGCGGGGCGAAGATGCGCCATCCCCCTGAACGATCCGCTCAATCCCTCCAGCCGCGGCCACACCGCCACCATCTCCGCCGCCTGCAAGTCGTTGAACTGCAACGTGCCGGTGCTGCGCAGCGGCCGGTCGATGTCGAACATCGCGCGTCCCCACGCCCGCCCGCCGAACAGCTCGGCATGGATGTTCGGCAGATCGACCCCGCGCCCGCTGAAGCGGCCGTCAAAGGTGAAATGGCCGACGCGTTTGCCTTCCAGCAGCAGATCGGTGATCAGCTCGATCGGACCGGCGATCTCGCGATTGACCAGATCGATCACGATATCGCTGCCGCCTGACAGCCGAAGCGAGCCCGGGCTGCCCGGCAGCACCGCCGGCCAGCGATCCAGCGACAGCTTCACGTTCAGATACCGGGTATCCCGCAGACCGATGGACGCCGATCCCCGTAGCGTGCCGTCCTCCTGCCGCAGCAGCAGATCCTCCAGCCGCAACCGCTGATCGGCGATGATCGTCCGCCCGCTGACGCTCGCCGCACGGAAGATCGGCGTCCGCTCATCGCCCGGCGCCACCTCAACCCCCTGCGCGGCTAGATGCTCCTCCAACGAAGGCAGATCCTCCGCCGCGACAACGGCGTTGGTCGGCTCTTCCTTCAGCGGCAGCTTGTACGACAGATCGGCGATCTCAAACTGCCCTTCGACGCGTGGGTCCTGCTGCCCCTGCGGCCAGGTGATCCGCCAGTCGCCGCCAAACACGCCCGCCAGGCCGTCGACATCGACGATCTGCGCCACATGTGCCAGCGGCAGCTCGCGCACGTGCACGCCCAGCACCTGCGACCGCTGCGTCTGGGCAGCCCGGCCCCAGAAGCGCCATCGTCCGCCGAGCAGATCGGCTTCGGTCGTCTCGAAGGCGACAACATCTGGCTTGATCGTGCCGGAGACAGCCAGGTTGATCTGTCCGACTTGGCGCCGGCGGAATCGCAGATCCCGCCCGCGCACGCCTCCGGTGAAGCTCAGGTTCACCGGCTCGACCTGGCCGGTGATGCAGAACTCGGCATCGACGCCCCCCTCCAGCGGCGGCGCGTCGGCGATACTCGTGCCCGCTGGAGACGGGTGATACGCCGACACCTGCAGCACCAGCGGCGTGTCCCAGCCCTGGTTGTAGTAGCCGTCGCCGGTGATCTGCAGATCGCCTGCGCGAGCGTAGATCTTTTCCAGCCGGATATCCGACCCTTCACCCCACGCGCTGATCATCACCTGCGCGTCGACCTCGCGATATGTCGGCACCGGCAACCGCCGGCCGAGGATATAGATCCACCACTTCCGCTCGCCGCCCAGGTCGAACGCCCCCTGCCCCTCCAGCAGGCCCGCCTGCTGCATCGACATCTCGCGCAGGGTCAGCCGGCCATCCTCGGCGTCGGCCACCGCGCGCAGGCCGTCGAGATCGAGCTCAATCTGCCCTATCCCGACATCGAGCTTCTCAGCCGAGAGCGTCCACTGCATCGTGTCCGACGACTCGCCCAGTCCCTGCAGATGCAGCGTCGCATCCCACTTGCCGCCGGCGGCGGTGCCGGTGTTGTCCAGCTTGACAGTCAGCGCCTGGCGGCCGTCCAGCCGGCGCGCAAGGCCCAGCCGCATGCCGCCGGAATGCAACGCGCCCGCCGGCAGGGCCAGCTCGCTCCACACCGCCGTCACATCAGCGCTGCCCTCGGCAAAGTGCCACTGCCCATCGACCTGCGCCATCCCACGCCCCGCCGCGGCCCGCACCTGCTCGAATGTGATCGCGCCGTCGGCGATCCGCACCACACCACCCACCAGCCGCAGGTCGGCGACGCCTGCGACGCCGCGCACCTGCACGTCCTTCGGCTGAAGCACGAGGCTGTCCGTGGCGCCTCTCACCTGCATCACGCCGGCCAGCCCATTGCCGGCAACGCGAGCCGAACGCAACTCCAGCCGGCCAACCACGGCCCTGCCGTCGATTCGCCCGTCCCACAGCGCTTCGACGGCAACCGGCTGCGGCCACCACGGCACGAGTGCCCGGATGTTCGGATCCATTCCCTGCGCCGTCAGCGCGAGGTGATGCTCCAGCGTCCGCAGGTTGAGGGCGCACAGCAGATCGGCTCGCCCCGGCAGCGAAGCCTCGACTGAGTAGGCATTGGCCCCCTCGTTGCGCCCGATGATTGTCAACTCCTGCACGACCGAGTGACGTCCCTGCGCGTCGATCACGGCGACCGTCGCATTGCCGATGCGCAGATCGGGAATCTCCAGCGGGCGATTCGCCCGATCGCCCGAGGCGGCTGCGGCCGATCCGCCCGGCCGCCCGCGGCCCAGCCGCTGGATGTTCCAGCCGCCGTCACGCTCCTGACGCACCACGACCGTTGCGCGCTCAGCCGATGCCTGCGAAATCCTCAGCGGCTGACCCAGCAGGATCTTGAGCAATCCCGCATGCGTCACCTCCAGCCGCGGGACCACGACGAACGGCTCTTCCGCCAGCGGAAACCGCAGCTTCAGATCCTCCAGCGTCGTGCGACCATTCCAGCGGGTGTTCAGCTTTGACAGCTCGACCTGCACACCGAGCTGCCGCTCGATCTGCCCTGCGACCAGGGCGCGCGGGATGTCCGTCCACAGTACGATCTGCACGATGGCCACAGGCACGATCAGCAGCGCTGCCACGACGATCAGGCCGATCGCCAGGCGCTGTTTCCACCGGCTGCGCCGTCGCGGCAAGGTCGAGGAGTCTGTCGAACTTGGCTTGGCCATTGCGATTGACGTTTACCGGGGGGTTCGGGTCGTGGGAATATCGCCGATGGTCTGCGGGCCCGTGCCGAAGAACCAGTAGTCCTGTCGATGCGTCCGCCCGACAAACGGCCCTGTGCTGCCGACCAGTTCGCCGCTGTCGCGCCAGTAGGCCACCAGCGCCACGCCCGCGAACCCGCGTTGCGTCGTTCGCTTGATGATCGCGAGCTCCGGCGTCGTGATAGGCGGCGCGTTGCTGCCGACGCTGTTGGCGGCTGTCGGCACATAGATCGCCGGGATACCCAGGAGGAACTCCGTCCGGTCGATGCCGATCCCGCCGCTGCGCGGTTCGACGATGATCTCGGCATCGTCGCGGTCATTGACGATCCGCACACCGGCCAGCAGCAGTCTCGCGCGGATCTCGCCCAGCAGGAACGACACCTCCTGCTGCGGAATCCCCGCCAGATAGGTCGCGTCGACATACACGATCCGGTCGCGCAGCGACGCGGCTGAAAGCTGGTCGATCGCCTCGATCACCGCTTCGCTCATGAGGAACTGCTCGGTCGCCGTACGGCCCGGATCGGTGACGCGGATCGTCGCGCAGCCGACCTGCGACATTGCCACCAGCAGCAGCAACGCACCCCATCGCCAGCCCAAGATCCACCGCGCCCTTGCCTGGTGCTCATCCATAGCCGGTAGTTGTAGCTGAATCGCCCCTCAAACGACAACGCACGCAGGCTTTGCGGCCTGCGGCATCCTTGTCCATAAAACGCAACAGGCCGCGGCAGATCGCCACGGCCTGGCTTGCTTTTCACATGTACTGCGGCATGGCAATGCGTCAGACGATGAGGATCTGACCCAGCACCTGACCGCCGATGTTGCGGACGTAGATGTCGTCGGCCTGCACCGTGCCGGTGGGAGCGACGTCCCGGCCGACGTTCAGCACATTGATGAAACCGGTCGTCCGCATGTTGCCGGCCAGATCGCGCTGCACGTTGACCGTGTAGATCCGGCCGCTGGGACCGGCGGCCAGCAGCGACGACGTCTCGGCGAAGTCGCCCTTCACCGCGAACTTCGACACCGGCCCGGCAACCGTGATGTTGAGGTTCGCCACGTGCGAACCGGCGTCGAACGTTCCCAGCTCGCCGGCTGTGATGCGCACCTCGTTCATGGCGCTGCGCGTCTGGAAGGTGCTGATCTTGTTGCCGAAGTTGAAGATGCTTCGGCGGATCCGCTGAGCGTACACCGCATCCAGGTCGATGTTGCCGATGATCAGGCTGTCATCGATGTAACCGCTGTTGGTCACGTTGTCGCGATACGGATTGGCCGGCGTAATACCGAAGTAACGGTAGATATCGGTCAGCCAGTTGGCACGGAAGCCGGTGCGCGGATCGAATCCGTTGCCGCGAACCGCGGTCCCGCGAACATCCCTGCCGAACGCAGCCGGGTTCACCTGGCTGCCGTTGCCACGAGCGTTCACCTCGGTCACCGACGCGCCGCCGCCGATGACCGTGCCGCGAATTCCGTAGCCGTCGGCGATGATCTTGTTGATCCGACCGTCGCCTGTGCTGAGGATCGAGCTGGCAATCAGGCCGAAACCGCCGTTGATCGTCAGGTTCCCGAAGTCCGCGGCGGCAAACAGCGTACCGATCACACCGCCGCCGCCGTTGATCTCGATGTTGACGATCTCGTAACGCGGATTGGTCGAGGTATCCGCTCCCACATCCGGGACCACACGCTCGTCCGTGTTGAACAGGCTGCTCATCTGCAGGGTCTCCCAGACCGCGATCTGCGAGTTGATGATCGAGCCGTTGTTCAGCACGATCTGCGCGATTCGCTCCTGCGAGATGATGTTGCCCCAGATGCTGCCGTTGCCGTTGTTGTTGGTCACGTAGCGAATCTGGCCGGTGGCGTACAGGCCGCCGCGGGGCGACCCGCCGGTGCCGCTCGTGCCCAGGCCCTCGCCGATGTCCACATACTGGATCTGCTGGGCGAAGATCGGGCCGATGATGCCTTCGAACATCGAGGGCGAGAAGTCGATGCGGTCGTGGTTGGCGACCACCGTGTTGAGGATGCCGCTGACCGACACCGCACCGATGGCGCCACTGGCGGCGATGTTGGCCACGTTGTTGGCCTGCACGCCCAGGCGCACGTCCTCGAACGGGAAGGTGTTTAGCAGCACGTCACGCGGCTCGACAAGCGCGCCGGTCGAGCTGCGCGTGATGCCGATGTTCTCGGAATAGAGATTGTGAATCTGATCGGCGATCACGCGGCCGATCTCGCCGCCGCTGACGTTCGAGATCACGTCGATGATGCCGGCGTTGACCTCCAGCACGTCGATCGGCGCCGGGCCGCGCAGGATCAGGTCCATGTCCAGCCCGCCCGGGACGTTTTCCTGCACCAGGAACCCGGTCACAGGATCGACCACCAGGCCGGCGGCCGCGTTGTCGGTCATTGTGATCCGGCCGATTTCCACTGGCGTCGCCATCGTGCCGGTAGCGTTGGTCGACAGGTTGGTGATCTCCAGCCGACGGTCCGATTCCAGCGAGACCAGCACACTGCCGCCGCTGCCGCGAATCGGATATGCCCTGTAGGTGATCAGCGGCGCCTTGCCGAAGAACTCCGGCTCGGGCGTGCCGTCCGGCCGCGTCAGGCCGAAGCGCGGGTTGCGCTGACGCGCCCCCGACAGCCGGATTCGGCCGCCGCCGTCGTCCACCAGCTCCAGATCGTTGTTCAGCAGCACCGTCGTGCCAACAACGCCGCCGCCGAAGAAGGTGTCCTTGTAAATGTCGCCGCCAACGCGGATGTACCGCACGTTGCCGCCGAAGTTGGTGACGATCGCCGGACCGCCCGTCTGCAGCGATCCCATGTCGCCGGCGATGTCGATCAGATCGATCACCCCGTCGCGGCCACCGTCGGTCACCGGGCCGAAGCGCGGATCGAGGTTGGCTTCGGCGTTGACTTCGATGTAGCTACCGCCGGTGAGCTCGCCGGCGCGGATCACGCCGATGCCGCGCTTGGTGACCAGGCCGCGGGCCTGTTGCCGCTCGGCGTAGGTCGTCGTCAGGAACGGAGCGCCCGGCCCGAGCGTCAGGACGCCGGCTGCATCGACGACCTGATAAGCGCCGCCGATCATGCGGTTGTTCCGGTTGCTGATGTACATCAGGCCGCTTTCGGACAGCGTCTGGATCAGGCCCATCGCCCCATAGGGCAGGTTCAGCTCCAGGTTGATGATGCTGTCATCCGCAACGATCGAGCGGGCACTGCCGTACCACGCATACAGCGTGTCCATGCCGCCGGTATAGACGGTCTGAGCCCGCAGAGCGCCGAAATCGCCACGCCGCAGGCTGATGGCCGGTGCGCCTTCGCTCTCAAGGTTGATGAAGGCCCCGGCGGACACCACACCACCGATGCCGATGTCGCCCACGCCGTCGATGCGCAGCGAGTAATCGCCCACACCGCTCGCGCCCTCGGTGAAAGCGCCGATGGCGAACGTGTAGATGCCCGGCCGTTCGACGACGAACTGGAACTCCTTGCCCAGCGTGGCCGAGGAGTCCATCTGGTTATAGTCCGACATGATCAGCCGGCCGGTCGGATCGTAGACGCCGACACCCGGACCCGATCCCCGACCGTCACTGACCTGCACCGTGATCCGCTGGCCCGCCATCAGGCTGACGGCATAGTGGTCGACGAGGTCGTCCAAGCTCTCGCCCTGGAGCGTGCCGACCAGGCGGATGCCCTTGTTGCCGCCGAAGAAGCTGTCGTTCAGCGAGCCGAGATACTGGGCACTGTCCAGCGTGTCGTTGTCGAGGATCGATGCCCCCGTCAACCGGCCCTGGACAAACGAAAGCCCCGCTTCGCTCGACTTGAACTCGATTTCCCGCTGGACGCGATTCAGGAACGGCCCGCCAAGGGCATTAACGACGTCGATATAGCCGGAGATCGCCCCGCCGCTGCGGATCTGCCCCAGCGCGCCGCGCACCTGCAGATCGAAGCCGGTCTGGTAGACGACTGACGGCCCGTCACCTTCCCCACCTTCGACAATGCCGGACGTCCCGATCGAGCCCAGCGACAGGATGTTGCGTGCGTCGCCGTTGACGAAGAAGTTGTCGCGATACCGCGGCGGACCCTGGAGCTGCCCGCGGGTTTCGCCGGTCAGCAGCCAGCCGGCGTAGAAATCGCCGATCGAACCGGTGATGTTGACGAAACCGGTCACCGTTCCGGCGAACAGGAACGCGCCCAGCGACTGGCCGTTGGCGACCGTCAAGCCGGCGCGGAGGATGTTGTTGGGCTGAGGCGGAATCAGGCCGAAGCCGCCCGGCGGAAGGGCCGCGGCGATGATCGGCCGGTTGCCTTCGTCGAAATCCGTGCCATCGATGTCCAGCGTGCGAGCCCCGAGGTACGCCACACCCGTACCGTCGGGCGCATTCAGCCGCAGTTCCTCGCCGACGACCGAATCGCGCACATGAAGCTCGCCGGCTGAACCGGCAAACGGAATCGGCGTTCCGTCGTCATCGACCTGCGTGATGGCGATGTAGCTGTTGGGGTCAGCAAAGTCGACGTAGATGGCGTACAGGTCGGCGCCGTCGACATCATCGGGGACGCTGGCAGGCACGAGATCCGCGATGCGCGCGTTCTGGGAAGCCGCGACCGTTGTATCGCGGACGACGCCGGCGACGAACTCCGCACGGATACGACCGCCGAGCGTGATGCGGATGGTGTGACCGGCTGCGTCCTTGTAGAAGAAGACGTCACCACCATTGAGCGTCGTCAGGAGTTGGCGTTGCTCAAGCTGTTCGAATTGGACGGATTGAGACGACCGCGCTTTGCGATTGCGGGGGGATCGGCGTGCAGACATTAGGGCATCCTCCGCTGGACGCGACCGACTGATATTGCGGCGTCACCTGCATCCCAGGTGGGAGCAGCGGCATCGGCGCGCGCACTGCAGTCAACGTCAGCTTCCACAAAAAAGAGTGAGGCAGGCAGTTGCGATGCTCCAGTGCTCGTTCATTTGAAAGCCTGCCGATGTCTCGAGTCCTCATGCCGGTGGCCAAGTGCGACACCCACATGTCTCGCCGCCACCGATTGGAGATTCACCGCCCGCGCTGGAGGCGGTTCATCTCCCCTCGAGTGCCCGCGCAATGCGAGCTTTCGCACTGTATCGGGCGCTCGTAAAGGTGTCAAAATACGATGACTTGCGCGACAATGCACCGTCCAAACCGCCCGGCGGGACAGGCGAGATCCCGGTCGGCCGATGGCCGTCTGCAAAGCCCTACGTTAAGCATTGGCGCCAGCGGGACTTGGGGCTTACCGCCCCGCCCCGCCACCGCGCCGCTGTTCGATCCACTGCTTGGAGCGTTCGATCGCCTCCCTCGCCCTCGGCATGGGCACGAATTCGACATGGCCGTCGCCGAACAACACGTTGATGCCCCCTCCGCCGTGATTGTCGAAGGCTTCGTGGATCACCACGATGTCCGGCGGGACATTGGCGTTGGGCGGCGCCAGAAACACGTACGGCGCATGGTCGGTTACCCATTGGGCCTGCTGCTCGATCGGCGCCTGCCGGAGATCGAACGGGTACTCGACGTTGCCTGAGGGGCAAGTAAAGACATCGATCCCGAGATCCTGTGTCGTCACCAGTTCGCCCAGCGTCTTGGGATAGCGCTGGCGGTGCTCGATGGAGTACAGCAGCAGCGCCTGGCCCATCTGCCGCATGTTGCTGGCGCATTTCACGCGGTTAGCGGTCTCCCGCGAGCGGTTCAGCGATGGCAGCAGGATGCTGATCATCAGCGACTGCTGGCCGATCGTGGCGCTGGTGATATCGCCGTTGGCCAGGGCCGCGCTGCCCGGAAACGGCTGGATCGCTCGAATGTAGAACCCCTCGTCATCCGCCCAGCTCACCGAAGCGGCGGGCGACGCGTGCTGGAGCAGCACGTGCAGCGGCGGCAACGCCAGCGGCGGGGCTTGGACCCCAAATATGTCCGCCAGGCCAAGGTACAGCCGCGACCCCAGCAATCCGACGCCATAGGTCTCCGGCAGACGGCGGCTGACATCGATGAATTGCATGCCGCTGACCTGCGGTGCATCGAGACGCGTCATCACCGCGCGATAGGTGGGGTTGTCCAAAATGCTGCCGCTGGCCTGGCTGTCATAGGCAGCCGCGGAGACGACGACCTGGGGGTACAAACCGACATAGAGATTGCCGTTTCGCACGGTCCACGCCGGCGACACCAGCGGGATGGCCAGGTACTGCACCTTTCCGCCGTCGGCTTCCATCTGGCGGAACTCGATGCGGACGTCGTCATCATTGATCTGCTGGGCGATCACGGCTGTGGCGAGCTGGGCCAGCTTCCACATCGACTCGTCGACGCGCGCGGCGTCGTCGGCGCGGTTGACCAGCGTGTGGCCGAGCAGGCCGTTGCCGCCGACGCTGGACGCGGTGTACATCACCCACTGATCACCCAGCGGCTCGAGCAGATCGGCCTGGATGTCCATGCCGAGCACCTGCCGCATCTGAGACAGGCCTTCCTCGACCCGCTGACGGGCATCGGGATCGGCCGCCTGGATGCCATCGAGCACATTGCGCAGCAGGCCAGCGAGGTCGGCACGACCCGCGACGGCATAGGTCGCATCCTTCGGGATCAGGCGAAGCGTCTGCTCCTCCAGCGGGCTGCGGTCCAGCAGCGACGCCACGCCCTTTCGCGGCGCCGGCGCTGCGACGAACGCCCGCTCGGACCAGTCCTGGCCGTCAAATCCGCCGGTGTAACCGACGCGCTGGATGCCGCGCAGGCCGAGCGCATCGCGGATCGCAGCCCATTCCTCAGCGTCATTGGCGTTGTAGGTCTGGACCAGATTGTCCACCATCGCGACCAGGCCTTCGACATTGACGTAGGCTGCGATGACCGGCTGGCCCTGCAGCTTGGCCATCGTCGAAGTGAAGCCGGCGTCGGCACTGAGCGTGCCGCCGATCTCCTCAGCCAGATCGCCGAGGACGACCATCACCACGCCCCCCTGTGCGGCTGCCGTGAACGGGAATGGCATGTTGCCCCCGCGCACGACCAGATCGATCTGCTGCTGGAGGCGCTGAGCCAAAGCGTCAGCACCATCCTTGGCTTCGATGAGGATGGCCAGGCGCGGCGTCGGATTCTCCGGATCGGACAGGTCGACACCGCCGAAGTAGATCGCGGTGTTGTACTGGCACATCGGCTGAGCCAACGACGAGATGAGGTTCAGCACAGGCTTGGCATCGCGCTGTTCCCGGCCGATCCGCTCCAAGACGCGCGGCAGGAAGTCGGAGAAGACTTCGCGAAGCTGTGAGGCGTCGAGTATGGCCTTGAGATGCGACTGGGCGTAGTCATTGCCCAGCTCCTGCTCGCCCTGCCAGCCGATGTAGACCAACGCATCCGCCGGCACGGACGGCGCCAGGACCTGCGCCCGCACCCATGCCCCCATCAGCAACGCGCCCAGCACCGCGATCAGACCGATTCGCCTCATGTGAATCCTCCCTTGGATGAGACAATCATGGGAGTATCACGCGGCTGGAGCGAATTGCAATTAGTTTCATGAAAAATCATCGAGGCGCGTTGACGCAGATCAGGCGTCGCGCGTTGCGACGTCAGCGCGCATCATGGCAGACGTTCGTAGATCGACAGGTAGTGCTCCGTTTTCGCATGCGAGCGATGGCCGATCAGGCGATGCGGCAGCTTGGCCATCTCTTCGAGGACGTACGATTTGCCGTGCGTCTGGTCGTAGACGTAGAGCGTCTGGACGGGGTGATTGACGGGCTCCCACGGCAACGGATCGTACCAGCGCGGCAGGTTGACCGGATGATCGAGGAAATACTGGATCCATGGCGATGAGCCGGTGATGAAGTGATCGGGATAGGTGTGGCGCAGCTCGGCGAGCGTCTGGCGGATGAGCAACTGGTCCTGGTTCAGCCGATGCGGCTGGGCGAGCGCAAGCCAGTGCCCCGTCCACATGATCACGGCGATGGCGGTGCAAGTCGCCATTGCGCGTCGCCACGGCCAGATGGCGGCTGCCAGCGCGGCAACGGTGAAACAGGCGATGGCGATCCCGCTCACCAGTGAAATCTCGCCCAATCCCAGCGCGATGGCGCCGGCGATGGTGAGAATCGCTGCGAAAACCCTTCGCACATGCCAACGTCGGCCGGCCGCCGGCTTGGCGAGCGCCGACACGCCCCAGGCGGCGCAGATCGCCGTCCACGGCGCTGCCGGGATGAGGAAGCGCGCATACCCGCCGCTCAGGTGCGTGTTGACCATGTATAGCCACGTGTGCAGAGCGACCAGCCCGAATGCGCCGCCGATGATCAGGAGCGTCACGCGCCCCTGCCGGTGGGAGAGCATTCGCTGAAGCGCATCGCGCCATCCCCCACCCTGCCGAGCCTCGGCGATCATTGATCCTGCGCCCAGCACCGCCAGCGCCGCCCCCACAATCCCGGCGACGGCCATCCATCGCACCACGAAATGCCACGGCGCGCCGTAGCCGAGGATGCCGGCATCGGCTGTGGCGAAGTATCGGCCGATCGGCAGCTGTCCGCTGGGGCCCTGCAGGTCCATCGCCCAGACCAGGGCGTTCCACGCGATCTCCGCCCACGCCAGCAGCATGGCAGCCACCCAGTCGCGCCGCCACAGGAAATACAGGCCGACCGGCACGAGCAGCACGATCAGCTCATGCCGCGTGACGGGCAGCATCGCCAGCACGGCGGCTGCGGCCCATCGCTGTCCGCGCAGCAGAAGGAGCGTCGCCGCAATGGCGTAGAAGGCGGCGATCGTCTCGGTCGTGGTCGTGAAGGACAGGTGAAAGTAAAGCGGCGACGCCAGCAGAAGCACCGGCGCGGCGGCTGGGTACGGCACCTCGAGATGCCTCGCGGCCCGATACGTCAGCCACGCGGTTGCGCCCATCAGCGCAACACTCAGCAGGCGGCAGGCGACAAAGCCCGCGTGCACTGATCCGAGCCATGCAACGGCTGCGTAGGGAATGGTGAACCCCGGCCGGCCCCACTCATCCAGCAGCAGCGCCGGCCGCGACCATGCTGTGCGCGCGATGAGGTAATGCGTGACGTCGTCATCCATGTAGACGCCGTCGGACACGATGGCTAGGATCGCGCCGACGGCGGTGATGGCAAGGATGCAGATGGCGGCAAAACGATCGCGCCGGCCCCTGCCGGGCTCGTCAACGGATCGGCCAGCCGAAACCGGCAGGTTTGCGATCGTCGCATTCGTCATCGCAAGTTCCGTGGCACGGGCTACCAGCCTGTGAGTCTACAACGTGGCACGGGCTGGGTAGCCCGTGCCACGAAAGTTTACGTCGCCACGAAACGCGTCAGCCTTCGACCACGCTCTTTTCGATCGGCTCAACGGTGACGCCCTGCGAGCGGAGATAGTCGAGGGCGTCATTGAGCTCCTGCTGGTCGTCGGCTTCGAACAGCACAGCCATGATGCCAATCTCGTTCTGGACCGAAGCCTGCCGGATGTCGAACTTCACATCCGGGTACTTGCGCGACATCTGCCAGATGATCGGCTGCTCGACCTGGCTGCGCGTGGGGAACGTCAGCCAGCATCGACGGGAATAGGTCTGGGCCATGGTCTTACCTTCCGCCGGCAATGGCCGGCACGATGCTCAGCTCATCGCCATCCTTGACGGGCGTGTCGAGCTTCTGGAGGAAGCGGATGTCTTCGTCATTGACGTAGACATTGACGAAGCGGTTAAGCTCGCCCTGCCCCTTGAACAGGCGCGTCTCGATGCCGGCAGCCTTGGCTTTGAGGTTGTTGAGAACCTCGCCAACGGTCGCGCCGCCGACCTCGACGACATCGGCACCCTGGGTGTAGTTGCGAAGCGGGGAGGGGATTCGAACTTTAACGGGCATTGTAATGATTCTCCTTCGGATAACAGTTTAGGCTAATCTCGGTTGGAACTCACCGCAGAGACGCACAGGCCGCGGAGGAGTCGCTGAAGCTATCTCCGTGTGATATTACACGCTCGCCAGTGCCGGTTCCCGGCTTTTGCTGCTGGCCAGGAGTTTGTCGAAATCGCTGAGCTTCGCGTCGATGACCTGCGGATACGGCAGCTCGTTCTGGACGGCTTCCTGGGTCTTCAGGCCGTTGCCGGTGATGCTGACGACGATGCTCTCGTCCTTCGGGATCCGGCCGGACTGGATCAGCTTGATTGCGACGGCCAGCGTCGTACCGCCGGCCGGTTCGGTCCAGATCCCCTCGGTCCGGCCGAGCAGGCGGATGGCATCGACGATCTCCTGATCCGTGGCGCTTTCGCCCCAGCCGCCGGAGTCCTTGACTACCTGGGCGGCGTAGTAGCCGTCGGCTGGATTGCCGATAGCGATGCTCTTGGCAATCGTGTTGGGCTTTTGCGGCTCGATGATGTCGCTGCCCTTCTGGATGGCGGTCACGACCGGATTGCAGCCGGCAGCCTGGGCGGAATAGATCTTCGCCGGCGTGTCGTCGACCAGGCCGAGCTTGATCAGCTCCTGATACCCCTTGTAGATCTTCGGCAGGATCGTCCCGCCGGCGGTTGGAACGATCGTGTGCTGCGGCAGCTTCCAGCCGAGCTGCTCGGCGATCTCAAATCCGTACGTCTTGGCCCCCTCGGTGTAGTACGGCCGCAGATTGACGTTCACAATCGCCCAGCCGTACTTGTCGGCGATCTCGGTGCACAGGCGGTTGACGTCGTCATACGTGCCCCGGATGCGAACCATCGTCGGCCCGAAGATCAGCGAGCCGAGGACTTTACCCTGCTCCAGATCGTGCGGGATCATCACGAAACAGCGGATGCCCGCGGCGGCGGCGTGAGCGGCTGTGGAGTTGGCCAGGTTGCCTGTGCTGGCACAGCCGACGGTGTCGAACCCGAACTCGACGGCTTTGGTGATCGCGACGCTGACGACGCGCTCTTTGTAGCTGTAGGTCGGGTAGTTGCACGAGTCGTCCTTGATGTAGAGTTGCGAGCAGCCGAGCTCAGCCGCAAGACGCTTGGCTTTGCGAAGCGGCGTCAGGCCGGAGTGCAGGCCGGTGACCGGCTCACCCTCGCAGGGAAGCAGGTCCCGATAGCGCCACAGGCTCTTCGGCCCGGCTTCGATGGAAGCGCGCGTCACCTTGCCCTTCATGGCTGCGTAGTCGTACTCGACCTCGTAGGGGCCGAAACACTGCTCGCAGACATGGACCGGCGCAACCGGCACGCGGTGGCCGCATTCCTTACACTTGAGTCCGAGGACGTAGCTCATGGGTTTGGGGGGTGGTTAGTTGTCCGTGGTCCGTTGTTCGTTGGCGGTTGGCAGTTCGCAGTTGGCAGCCCAAGCGGCCTCTCTGCGTGTATCCGCGTTCATCTGCGGTTCCGAAATCCGAAATCGCCAACCATCCAAAATCCGCAATCCAAAATAAAAAAGCCTCTTCGGCTAAGAAGAGGCGACTGTGGCTTCACTCAGTTGGCTCTTCTTATCTTTCTCGAGACACATCAGGAGACGCGCTCGAGCGGGACTTAGCACCGAAACGCGAAGCGGCGATTCGCACCGCCTGCCTCGCAGGTTGCTGTGGCGTCATCGGGCCCAACCCTCGACCACTCTTGATAAGAAACCTATTCAATTTTGATCGTGATTGTAGGAGCCGGCAGGAGACTGTCAAGGTGTGGATTTGTCCGCTGGGCGCATTCCCAAGGCTTTCTGCCCTTCCGCCTTAACAGGCGCAGGCTCCGGCAGGCCCGATACTGGGCAGCCGGCGAGCCGGAGCGGAACACACCAGCCGGATCGCCCCGGCCCCCATCCCGGGGCGATCCGTCCGCGGCAGATTCACAGTCCGCTGTCCCGGACGCTACTGCGTGTCATCGTCGATTTCAGCGACGGGACCGTTCTTCTTGACCGAAGCGATGCCGTTTTCCATGGCAGCGGTGCTGCTGTACATCTCGCTGCGGCCGATGATCTCGCCATTGGCGGCTTTGAGAACGAAGTAGGGCTCACCGTTCTTGCTCGTCCGCCGGTCATAGCGGGCGTCATCCGGCGAGTTCTTCCTGCAGGATTCGATCCCGTTCAAGGCGCCGGCCTTCGAGGCGTACGATTCGCTGGAGAGGATAGTCTCGCCATTGGCGGCTTTGAGATTGAAGTGAAACCGACCGGCTGAACCCTTGAGGTGATATTTGGCTGCCATGTCTCGTCCTTTCAGCAGAAGACAAGCGGAAAGAAATGCAGTGCTGGGGATCGTACCCCCCTGCCGAGCCCGGTGGCAAAGATCATCGCCGGGCACAACAGGGGATGAAGCGGGCTGATCGGAAGCCTATTCCGGGATGCAGATGCGGGTCTGCTCGCGGGCCTGCTGCGCGAGTTCGAACTCGGACGGCGCGATCGGCTCGTCCCGGAGCGTGCCGACGTAGACGGCCCAGCCGTGCCGGCCGGCGGTGATGAGATTGGTGTAAGTGGTATACATCCCGCCCTCGGCCGTGAACCGCACGCCGGGCAGGTTCGGATCATCCTGGCGCGACACCAGCCGAGCTTCCCCCTGGTCGGCCCGCATGGCATCGAGATACCCCTTCAGCACCCAGTCCATCGGGATCTGGATGACGTCAGCCACCCCGGGCAACGTGAAGTAGATCACGCCGTAAGCCGTTTTTCCGCTTGGACTTAGCCAAACCTGATGGCAGTGTTTGTCGCTTTGTTTGAGGGGTTCACGGCGCCAATCGACCGGCGGCGTGGCAGCGGCGTTGACCGCCGCGACAAAGTGCGGCGGCTGCAGGCCTTGCGGCAACGTCGTCTCCGCGAGTTCCGCCTGCGCAGCGCGCAGCCGCTGGCGATCGCTGCGACATCCAGCGATCACCCCGCCCAGCAGCAACGCTGCCAGCAACAGACAGATCCATCCAGCCTTTTTCATCACAACAGTGGTACTCATCGGATCGAGGAGCCGGGTGCAAAACCCGCTCCAGTGTTATTCCCCGTCGCGGCTGACAAGGTTCGGCCCAATACTGGCAGTCTATGCCGTTTACGCTAGCTTGGCGGGCGTGGATTGCCCGAACATCCTTTATCTGCATTCGCACGACACCGGCCGGTATATCCAGCCGTACGGCTATGCCGTTCCGACCCCCCACCTCCAGCAACTGGCCCAACAGGGCGTGATGTTCCGCCAGGCGTTTTGCGCCAATCCCACGTGCTCGCCCAGCCGGGCGGCGCTGCTGACCGGCCAGTGCGCCCACAGCGCTGGGATGCTCGGTTTAGCGCATCGTGGCTTCCGCCTGAACGACTACCGCCAGCACCTGATCCACACCCTCCGCGATCAGGCGGGCTACGAATCGACCCTCTGCGGCATCCAGCACATCGCCCACGGCCCCGACGCGGCGACGAAGATCATCGGCTACGACCGATTCCTGCCGTCGGACCATCACAACCGCAGCCAAGTCATCGCCGAGTTCCTCCATTCCAAGCCGAAACAGCCGTTCTTCCTGTCGGCTGGTTTCTTCGAGACGCATCGGGAGTTCCCCGAACCGGCGTGCGACGAGCCGCTGACCGATCCCCGCTACGTCCGCCCGCCGGCGTTCCTGCCCGATACCCCCGAGGCGCGGCACGACATGGCCGCCTATAACACGATGGCCCGCACGCTCGATCGCCATTACGGCCGGGTTCTGCAGGCATTGGATGAGTCCGGCTTGGCTGAGAACACGCTGGTGATCTGCACAACCGATCATGGCATCGCCTTCCCGTTCGCCAAGTGCAACCTGACGGATCACGGCATCGGCGTGCTGATGATCCTCCACGGTCCGAAGGGATCGGGCTTCGAAGGCGGCAAGGTGATCGATGCGATGGTCAGCCAGATCGACATCTTCCCGACGATCTGCGAGCTGCTGAGCCTCCAGCCGCCGCCGTGGCTGGAGGGGCGATCCTTCCTGCCGCTTGTCACCGGCCAGGCCGAGTTGATCCGCGACGAGGTCTTCGCCGAGGTCAACTATCACGCCGCCTACGAGCCGATGCGCGCCGTCCGCACCAGGCGCTACAAATACATCCGCCGCTACGACGACCGCGCGCGGCCCGTCCTGCCCAACTGTGATGACAGCATCAGCAAGACGGTGGTCTACGAAGCCGGCTGGTGTGACCGTCCGCCCGAGCAGGAGCTGCTGTTCGATCTGATGCTCGACCCGAACGAAAGCGTGAATCTCGCCAGCCGGCCGGAGATGAGCGACGTTCTGGCCGACATGCGCTCGCGCCTGGACCGATGGATGCGGCAAACCAACGATCCGCTTCTCAGCAGCCAACCCATCCCCCTGCCCGAAGGCGCCGTCGTCAACAACGCCGATGACTACTCCCCCCAAGCTCCGACAAGACCCGCAAGCGCCTGAGATTGTGGCTCATGAACCGCAGAGGCGAAGAGAAATGAGAAGTGGTGATTGGTGATTGATGCGTGACTTTCGAGTGCTTCACGCATCAATCACCACTCATCCAACGTCTCGGGATGCCCGTACCCCATCCGGGCCCCGTTCCCCCACATCATGCATCATCCATCATTCCGCAATCCCTAATCCCCTCAGTTCCCATTCATCATCCCCATCACCTGCTGGTAGATCTCGACGCAGCGGCGGGCTGAGTCCTGCCAGCTCATGCGGCGGATTTCGAAGCTCCCGTGCTGGCGGAGCGTGCTGGCCAGCGGCGGATGCTTGAGCACGGCCACGATCTTGTTGGCCATCTCGTTGGTATCCCAGAAGTCGACCTTCAGCGCGTGCTGCAGCACCTCGCTGACGCCCGACTGCTTGGAGATGATGACCGGCACGTCGTGGCTGATCGCCTCCAGCGGCGCGATCCCGAACGGCTCGGAGACGCTGGGCATGACGTACAGGTCGGCCATCTTGAAGATCCGCTCGACGTCCGGCCCCCGCAGGAACCCGGTGAACAGCACCTTGTGCCCGATCCCCATCGACGCGGCCATCTCGATCGTGCGGCGGATCATGTCCCCCGAGCCGGCCATGACAAACTTCACGTTGTCCATGACCTCCAGCACCTTCCGCGCCGCAGCCAGGAAATACTCCGGCCCCTTCTGCAGCGTGATGCGTCCCAGGAACAGCACGATCTTCTCATCCTTCTGGATGCGGTATCGCTCCGGATCGAACTGCCCGTTGCCGTTGGTCTCGATGGCGTTGTAGACAACCTCGATCTTGTCGGGGTTGACGCCGTAGTGATGGGCACAGATCTGCTTGGTCAGGTAGCTGACGGCGATCACCTTGAGCGCGCCGTGCATGCCGCGCCGCTCGATGTCGTAGATCCGTTGATCGACGTTCTGCCCGGCTCGGTCAAACTCCGTCGAGTGCACATGCACCACCAGGGGCGTACCCTTGAGCGCAGCCACCGCCAGGCCGGCCGGATAGGTCATCCAGTCGTGCGCATGCACGACGTCGAAACTCTCGTGGCGGGCGATCTCCGTCGCCAGTGCCGCATAGCGCTGCACCTCGGCGAACAGGTCGCCGCCATAATGCCCGCCCGGCCCGGATACGGGGCTGGCAGCCGGCGCGGCGGTCGCTGCGCCAGCCGTCGACATGGCCGTCTCGGCTGGACCGGCGATCCCCTGCACCACCTTGCCCTCGCGAACCACCTGCCCGATCTGCGTCGGCCGGGCATAGGGATTGAGCTGCGCATCGACCGTGCGGAAGCTCACGCGGTCGAACTCGTCCAGGCGAAACTCCGTGCTTGGCGACGCCAGCGGCGAACCCGGGCGCGGGCTGACCAGCCGTACATGTGTCGAGAATGGCGTGGATACAGGCCGCGGCAACACAAACAGAATGTCCGTCCCGATGGCGCTCATCGCCTTGGTCAGCCCGTAACAGGCTGTCCCAAGCCCACCGCTGATGAAGGGAGGAAACTCCCAGCCAAGCATAAAGACACGCATAGTTTCCAACAGCTTTCGTAAATGGGGTAGCGTCGAGCTACCTGGCGCTGCCGCGCCTTCGCAGGTGTTGTGCCGGGACTCACTGTACGCGCTACCGGGGACCCTGCGTTGAGCTACGGTGCAACTCCCTTTCACATACGCCCAACTGCCTCAACGACACGCGCACCCATCGCCTGGATCGAGTTGAGCATGTCAGGACTGGTTCATCCTATGCGCGCAACGGCTGCAGGATGACACAACACTGACAGGCGCTTCCAATATGATCTGCCCGCGCAGGCTGTCAATCGACATCAGGACGACTTTTGGCGGTCAGCGCCCGCTTGGGCATGACACAGATGCGTTGGCATCCATCCAAACCGAGGTCCGCGTGCGTCCACATGTTACACACGACAACGCCGACGTGTTACGGAGAAACTTTTGCACAAACAGATCGACGCGCCCGTGACGTCGGAACGAACCGAAACAGGTGGAGTTGAGCGTCACCGCATCGTTGTCTACAGTTCGCGGCATGGAAGATGTGCCCGTCATCTACTCGCCGCACTACGGCTCGCCGGTCCTGGCGTGGTGGTGGCGCGCGCTGGCGGGTGCGATCAGCCTGGTGTGTTTGGCGGTGCTCGTGCTGGCGTCCCAGCTCACCCCCGCCGCCGGCGGTACAGGGACGCATGAGCAGATCGGCCTCAACGCCTGCCAGTTCCACCTTCGCACCGGCATCCCCTGCCCCAGTTGCGGGATGACGACCAGCTTCGCCTACTTCGCCCACGGCCAGCTCGCCGCCAGCTTTTACATCCAGCCGATGGGGATGGTGTTGGCGGTACTGACGGCGGTGGCCTTCTGGGCGGGTTTGTATATCGCCATAACCGGCCGGCGGGCCCATCGGATCCTGCGGTTTGTCCGCGGGCAGGTCCTGCTGTGGACGCTGGTTGCGCTGGCCGTCGCCGCCTGGGGATGGAAGATCTTCATCCAGCTCAACGGCTGGGACGGCTGGGCCTGATCGCGGCTGCCACGCCGGACTTTCGCATCGCCGGGGGAGAAACGGTACGATGCTCGCAATGAATCAGGTGCGAAACTGGGTAGTGCTGCTGGGTCTGATTGCCACGCTTGGCGGCTGTGGTGGACAGTTCGATCGGGTGCCGGCACGCTATCCCGGCTTGCAGGGGCAGAGCGTAGGCGTCATGGTCTGGGCGAACCGGCCGGTCCGCATCGACTTCCCCAACGTTCAGCTCGACGTGGCAGCCGGCGTGCAGTCCAAGCTGCAGCAGGCCATCAACCTGCCGGAGATGCGCGGCGCCACATTCCCCGTCCGGCCGCAGTCGATCATTCGCTATCAGCAGGACTACCCCCAGATTGAAGCCATGCCCATCGCGGAGGTCGCACCCAAGCTCGGCGTCCAACGGCTGATCTACATCGAGGTGCAGGATCTGCGCACCCGCTCGCAGATGAGCATCAATCTCTACCGCGGATACATGATGGGCTCGGTGAAGGTGATCGAGGTGGCTGAGGGCGTCGGCCGGATCGCCTACGAGGAAACCAGCATCGTCGCCACATTCCCCCAGCATGCGCCGCCGGAGGGCATCCCCAATGCCGACGACGCCCGCATCTACCGCGGAACCGTCGATGCGTTCACGAGCGAAGTCGCCATGCGCTTCGTCTCCCATTACCGAAACTGAATTCGGCCGATGCTTGCCATGGCCATCACGCACAACCTGCCCATGCCGCGATACCTGACCGCCATCCTGCTGCTGATGCTGACCTGCCTCGCCGGCTGCAACGTTGTCGGCGCTGTTCAATACGCCGCGATGGGCCCGCCGCGGCAGGAGGCGATGTACGTCCCGCCCAAGCGGCCGACGCTGGTGCTGGTGGAGAACTACAAGACCCCGTCGGCTGTGGCGATGGACGCCGACCGCCTGGCGATGCTGGTCGGGCAGGAGCTGGCGGCCCAGCAGGTCGCTCCCATCGTCGACCAGGCGCATCTGAGCGCCTTGCGCGAGCGCAAGGGCAGCGAGTTCAGGAACATGCGCATCAGCGAGATCGGGCGGGCTGTGCAGGCTGACCAGGTCATCTACATCAACCTGGTCGAGTCGGAGGTCCAGCAGACGGCTGGGCTTCTCAAGGCCGTCATCGCCGTGCGGGTGAAGGTGGTCGACGCCCACACGGGCGAGACGCTCTGGCCGAAGGACTCAGCCGACGGCTATCTCATCTCCAATGAGACCCCCGTCGTCCGCCCGGAGGAGAACGTGACCGAAAGCACGATCCGCGCGCAGATGCTGGCGCTCACGGCGCGGCACGTTGGGCGGTTGTTCTATAGCTGGAAACCCAGCGGATTCGGCGACGAATGAAGGGGCGGATTACACCTGCTGAGCTGGGACGGCAGGGCCAGCCGGGACGGCCACCGGAACCGGCTTGGGCCGGCGCATGAAGTGCGCAATCCCAATAAACAGCGCCAGATATGGCGCGAAGAGCACGAAACCATGCACCCCGGCGAGGAAGGTGAGCGGCAAATACCGCAGGTGTTTCATAGCCGCGATGATATAGCACAAACCCCCGCCCTGCGACCCATAATCGCCCGGTTATCGACAGTGCGGGTCGTTCGTCTCAGGCGAACTGGGTAAACTCTAACGGCTTTGCGACTCGGAGGTTAGTCTTCACTTACCCCTCGAGCTGCCACTTCACCTCGCCGCCGACGATCGTCGCGACCTGCTGGCCGGTCAGTTCCCAACCATGGTACGGGCAGTTGCGGCTCTTGCTCTGGAACTGCTCGATGTCGACCGTCCATTTCCGCTTGGGGTCGATGATCGTGATGTCGGCATCAGCCCCTTCCGCGAGCGTGCCCTTGTTCAGCTTGACGATCCTGGCGGGGTTGATCGTCATCATCTCGATCAGCCGCATCCAACTGATATGCCCCGGCTCGACCAGGGCCTTGATGTACAGCGACAGCGCACATTCCAGGCCGATGATGCCGTTGGGCGCGTACTGGAACTCCAGTTCCTTTTCCTCCGCCAGGTGCGGGGCGTGATCCGTGGCCAGGCAGTCGATCGTGCCGTCCTTGACGCCCTCGATGACGGCATCGACATCGGCCTGCGTCCGCAGCGGCGGGTTCATCTTGTAGTTGGTGTCGTACGTGCGGCAGCATTCGTCGGTCAGCAGCAGGTGATGCGGCGCGACCTCCGCTGTCACCTGCTGGCCGTCACGCTTGCCGCGACGGATCAGCTCGACGCTCCAGGCTGTGCTCAGATGCTGCACGTGATACCGGCAGCCGATCGTCCGGTTCAGCAGCAGGTCGCGGGCGATCATCAACTGCTCTGCCTCAGCCGGCGTGCCGGGCAGTCCCAGCAGGGTCGACACGGCCCCGCCGTGCATCGCCCCGCCGCCCAGCGTCGGCTCTTCGCAGTGCTGCATCAGCACGGTGTCGAACATCTTGGCGTACTGCAGCGCCTTGCGCATGACCGATGCGTCGGCGACGCCCACGCCGTCATCACTGAACGCCACGGCGCCGCGCTGATGCATCGAGCCGATCTCCGCCAGCTCTTTGCCCTCCCGGCCTTTGGTGATGGCTCCGACCGGGTAGACGTTGGCCAGATTCACCCGCTGGCCTTCGCGGAGGACGAACTCGATCTGGGCCTCGTTGTCCAGCGCCGGCTTGGTGTTGGGCATGCAGCAGACGGTCGTGAACCCCCCCGCCACAGCCGCCGCCGACCCGGAGGCGATCGTTTCTTCTTCCTCCTCCCCCGGTTCGCGGAAGTGCACGTGGATGTCGATCAGCCCCGGCGTGACGTAACACCCGGCTGCATCGATCACCCGATCGGCATTGTCGAGATTCTCGCCGATGCGAGCAATCTTCCCATCCCGCACCAGAAGGTCAGCCCGCGTCTCCAGCTTGCGGGAGGGATCGAGGATCGTTCCGTTCTTGATCAGCAGCGTGCTCATATTGTTCGTAAAGAACGGCGACCGCGAAGGCGCGAAGGGCGCGAAGGGGTCGCGAAGTTAGTGTCTGTGCGTATTGACGATTCGTTTGAGACCTTGCCGCAACACAGCGACATTGAAGTTGATCAACAGACCCAGTTGCAGATCCAGCGCCTGCAGGTATCCAATCACCTGCGCCTGATGCACCGCATTCAGCGCTTCTACCGCTTTCAATTCGACGACCAGCCGCTCCTCCACAAGGATATCCACTCGACCTTCTCCAACAGCCTCGCCCTTGTAGAGGACCGGCACAGGATACTCCTGCTGATGGCTGATGCCCCGAAGCGTCAGCTCATGTGCCAGAGCCTTGCGATAGACCGACTCCGGCAACCCGGGTTTCAAGATTCGATGGACCTCGATGGCCGCACCGATGACAGCCGTCGCCAGATCTTCCGTCCGCTCGTCCACGCCCGACCCGGCCCGCTCCCGGAAGTCGAACACGTCCATCACCGGCTCCTCCCTTCGCGTCACCTTCGCGATCTTCGCGCCTTCGCGGCGCGTATACTTGTCCACGGACACGCAGCCGCTCTACGCCGTTCCCGCCTGCGTGACGAGGTACAGCACAGCCATCCGCACAGCCAGGCCGTTGGTCACCTGCTGCAAGATGCCGCTCTGCGGGCCGTCGGCGATTTCGGACTGGATCTCAATCCCGCGGTTCATCGGGCCGGGGTGCATCACAAACACGTCCTTGCGGCACCTCTGGAAGCGGTCCCACGTCAAGCCGTACATCCGTGTAAACTCGCGTACCGACGGGAACTGGCTGCTCTGGATCCGCTCGAACTGCACGCGGAGCATGTTCACCACGTCCACCTCGCCGATGATCGAATCCAGATCGTGCACCACCGTCGCCCCGAACTGTTCAAACGCTCGCGGGCAGAGCGTCGTCGGGCCGACCAGATACACCTTGGCTCCCAGCTTCGTCAGCCCCCACAGGTTCGACCGGGCGACGCGCGAGTTGGCGATGTCCCCGACGATCGCCACCTTCAGCCCTTCGATCCGCCCGAAGCGCTCGCGCATCGTGTACAGATCCAGCAGCCCCTGCGTCGGATGCTCATGCGCCCCGTCGCCGGCATTGATGACGCTGCAGCCGACGGTGCGTGCCAGCAGCTCGGCTGCCCCAGCCGCGCGATGGCGAACCACGATCACGTCGACGCCCATGGCTTCGATGTTGCGCGCGGTGTCGATCAGCGTTTCGCCTTTGCTCACGCTGCTGCCGCGGGCGCTGAAGTCGATGACATCGGCGCTCAGCCGCTGAGCCGCCAGCTCAAAGCTGGTGCGCGTGCGGGTCGAATCCTCCCAGAAGGCATTCACGACTACCCGCCCTCGAAGGGCGGGCACTTTCTTGACGCTTCTGGTGGAGACTTCCTTGAACGAGTCAGCGGTATCAAGCACGAAACGCAGTTCGTCGGCTGACAGCGATTCGAGCGTCAGCAGGTGCCGGCGTGTCCAGCGGAGTTGATTTGTTGTGGCCATACCTGTGCCCCGCGGGGCGATGGGTCGATCGTCCTACCTGGGTTCAATGACGATGGCATCGACACCGTCATCCTCGAACAACTGCACATTCACGCGATGGTCGGCTGGGACATCGTCGAGCTTCAAGCCGACGAAATCGGCCTGGATGGGCAGCTCGCGGCCGCCGCGGTCAACCAGCACCGCCAGCTTGATGACGCTCGGCCGGCCGAAGTCGGTCAGGGCGTCCATGGCGGCGCGGGCCGATCGGCCGGTGAACAGCACATCATCCACCAGAAGCACCGGCACGCCGTCGATCTGCAGATTCAGCTCGCTGGGCCGCACCAGCGGCCGCGGACCGATCTCCGAGAGGTCATCGCGGTACAGCGTCACATCCAGCACCCCCCGCTCGATGGCGCTGAAGCCCTGGCTCTTCAGGCAGCGCGCCAACCGCTCGGCGATCGTCTCGCCGCGCGTGCGTATCCCGATAATATTCAATGGTTTATGCGCTTCGAATGCGGCCGCGATCTGGCGGACCAGCGCGTCGCAGGCGCTTTTGACTTCCTGTTGGTCGAACCGTCTGGCCATTGCGGCCAGATTATCAGCATTGGCCGCGAATGACAAAACCGCGGCCGATGATACATTCAGCCATCGCGGTGGCAGACTTCTGACACATCAAACACGGGTGCGGCGGGTGAGAGGGTGACAAGGTGATTCGAAGCTCCAAGATCCAACCCACAAGTACCAAGGAAGTTCCAAGCTTCAATGACCAAGACCGCAGTCTGAACTCTGAGATCTGGAATTTCAGATCTCAAATCTCAGATCAAGTCCACAATCGACCGCCATCCACAGATCACCATCTGTGTTCATCTGGGGTTAAATCCCCAATTCCCCCTCACACCATCCGCACGGTAATCTTCCCCGGCTTGATGCCGCGACGCTCCAGCGCCATGTCATGCGCTTCGTGGTAGTGATGGACGAGCTGCGACCAGTCAAACAGCTCGCTGGTCGACTCGACGCGATTGCGCAGCTCGATGCGCTGGCGGCGGCTGGTCTGGACGAAGCTCTCCAGATGGCTGACCAGATCCTCGGCCGTCTGCTCGAAGCTGTGGGTCGTGCGATTGAGCACACAGATGCCGTTGTCGACAGCATCGGGCAGGTGCGCCTGCACGTAGGCGCCGAACCCGCTGAGGTCCGTCGTGACCGCCGGCACGCCCAGCGCGATCGCTTCCATCGGCGTATAGCCCCACGGCTCGTAATAGCTGGGGAAAATGCCCATGTGGCAGCCGCGGACAAAGTCGCTGTAGTCCAGTCCGATCAGCGGGCTGGTGGCGGTGACGAACTGCGGATGGAAAACGATCTTCACCGGATCGTCCGGAGCGTTGAACAGCCCGCGATGCCGTAAATGCTGGAGGATCGGGTCGTTCGCATCGTCCACCAGGTCATGCGTGACGATCGGCGGCTGATAGGTGCTGCGCCAGGCGTGGATGGCGCGTTTGAGGCGAACAACCGAGTCATCGTCGATCAACTCGCGCAGATTCGTCGGCACGCGCCCATGGGCCGCCGCCCGCAGCAGCCGCTCGCCCATCAGATGCTCCAGCGACTGGCAGGTCGCCTTCAGATCCTCAAACATCGACTGGTTCTGCAGCACGGCGACGCTGATATTGCGCACAGCCGCGCGCGTGATGATGAACGCCACGACCGTCGGCGGGTCAGCCATCTGCTTGAGGCGCTGGTTCAGCCGCCACAGCGCCTCGATGAACAGGTCCATCCCCTTATTGCGGTACTCATACCGCCCGGAGGTAAACAGGTAGATCGTGCGGTCCAGATCAAACGTGTAGCTGGGGAAGAAATGCCCCGCGACGAACTCGTGGATCCGCTCCTTGTACTGACGGTGCAGGTTCTGGAACTCATGCAGCGCCGCGAACCGCTGGATGTTCAGCCCGTTGGGCAGGATGGCATCGGCGCTTCGGCCCAGCAGGTGCGCCGCCTCGATGTTGGTCACCTGGCTGACAGTGGTGAACAGCGTCGCCGCATGGGCAGCAGCCCGTTCGATGGCAAAGCGCGGATAGATGTTGTACCGGGCGGCTTCGGCGTCCGGGTTGACGAGCATCAGCTGCTGGTAGAACTGCGGGTTGTCGCTGGCCAGATAGCGTCCCAGCAGCGTGGCGTGGGTCGTGAAGACCGTCGCCATATTCAGCTTCATGTGCGCAATGCGCGGCACGGCCACGCCGCCCATCCATTCATGGAAATGCCCCAGGACCGGCCGATCCCCCACCACCTGCAGCAGCTCATAGAAGAACTGCGCCACCGTAAACCCGAAGGCGACGACGTCGTTTACCTCGCCATCGCTGGCATACGTGGGGATGCCGTGATCCTTCCACAGCAGGTACTTGTCGGTGTCGAGCATCGGGTAGCGCCCGCGGTAATCCAACAGGATCACACGCGGCCGGCCGTCGACCAGCCAATGGCCGTAGTGGCAGGCGATGCCCTGGCTGCGCAGACGGTCAAGCGCCTCGCGGATGTACCCCTCGGTGGGCGTCTCCTCGAACTCCAGCGCCGCCGTCGCTGGGTTGTACGGGCCGATCAGGCAGTAGCGGTCGCCCCAGCGCTCCTGCATCGCAACGGCCTTGGTCCGCAGGACCGTGTAGATCCCGCCCAACTGCCAGCAGACTTCCCAGCCGACCTCGAACAGCAGCGCCTCGGGCGCCCCCGAGTCAGCCGCCGCCGACTCATGCGATGTGGATGAAGTTGGATCAGGCACAGAGTTGATCGAAGGGCTTGCGCTCATCAGCGGCGATTATCACTCGCCTCTGTCCCCCCGGCAAACTGAAGTGACTTATCTCACCGTCATCACGTGCGGCTGTGGCAACAGAGGGCAAAGGATTGACCAGCCGGTTTTTGGGGGCATGATGATCAGCCATGAGCTTCAACGGACTCGGCCTGCATCTGGGGAACCTGTCACTTCTGTCCAACGCGCAGACGCGCTCGATCAGCCCGGAGAACTTCACGGGCGCGAAAGGCGCCGGCGGCATGGCAACCGAAGGCACCGGCGCCGGCTGTGCCCGCGACCTGGGGCGCGGGTGGAAGGTGTCGCCGTGCATCAAGATCGAACCAGGCGAAACGCGTGAACTGGCGGACATCGAAGGCATGGGCGCCATCCAGCAGATCTGGATGACGATCCTCGGTTCGTGGCGCTTCAGCATCCTGCGGATCTACTGGGATGACCAGGAGATCCCCAGCGTCGAATCCCCGGTCGGGGACTTCTTCGCCTCCGGCTGGGCGCGGCGCGACCAGTTTGCGCAGATCTCCTCGCTGGCGGTGTGCGTCAATCCCGGCAGCGCGTTCAACTGCTACTGGGAGATGCCCTTCCGCAAGCGTTGCCGCATCACGCTTGAGAACATCAGCCATGAGCAGATCACGGTCTTCTACCAGATCAACTACACGCTGACAGACGTACCGGAAGACGCCGCCTATTTCCATGCCCAGTTCCGCCGGGTCAATCCGCTGGCGTACAAGGACGTCTACACGATCCTCGACGGCGTGCGCGGCCAGGGGCATTACGTCGGCACGTACATGGCCTGGGGCGTGAACAACTGCGGCTGGTGGGGTGAGGGCGAAATCAAGTTCTACATCGACGGCGACTGGCCCGAAGGCAAGGAGTGTGCCGAGCGCGGGGGCGATGCCTTCCCGACCATCTGCGGCACCGGCACCGAAGACTACTTCTGCGGCAGCTACAACTTCGAGGATCAGCGGACCAAGCAGTACCGCGAGTACACCACCCCCTATGCCGGCCTGTCACAGGTGATCCGGCCGGACGGCGTCTACCAAAGCCAGACGCGCTTCAGCCTGTATCGCTGGCACATCATGGATCCGATCCGCTTCCAGCGTGATCTGAAGGTGACGATCCAGGCCCTCGGCTGGCGGTCGGGCGGGCGGTATCTGCCGCTGCAGGACGACATCGCGTCGGTGGCTTACTGGTACCAGACGCTCCCGACCGCGCCGTTCCCGAAGCTGCCGGACAAGGACTACCTGGAGATCATCTGATCGGATCAGCCGTGCCCTGCGGATGCAGGATGCGGAGAGATTCGAACGTCGCCTGGTCGGGCTTGACCTCGCCCCGGCTCAGGAATCGCACGCCCACATAGCGCGGCTTGGCGGGATCGAGCTGGTGCGGGCCGGCGTAGAGGCGCTGCCCGGCGACGTCGACGGTTGCATGGCGGGCATTGACGGCGATCCGGATGGTGATGCCGTTGCGTGCCTGCTGGGCTGGGAAGTCAGCCTGATCGGCCAGGCGGCCGTCGGGCAGTGCCACCGCCGAGCGACCATTCTGCACAAGATAGACCAGCTCCCGCCCGCTCGTGCCGCGATCCGGCGAAAACTCCGCCGAATCCGCTATGAAGAGCTGCGGGATCAGGTCATCGTTCAGCCGCATGGTGCGAAGCTGCACCTCGACGGCAAACGGCTGATCCCCCGCCAATGGCTGCTGTGTAACGACCCCGCCGCCCAGGTGGCCGTCGTCTCCTTCCGCCTGGCTTTGCGTTGCCGCCAGCCGCAGGCCGCGGCGCGTCGGCTGGACCTCCAGTTGCCCGATCGGCTGCCAGTCGGGCGCCAGCGTCCCGCTGAAATCCGTCACCACCCTCGGCTGGACAAAATACGTCCGATCCAGCTCAGCCAGGCTGCCCGTGTCGGTGTCGCGCGGCGCCGCGACATACACCAGCAAGCCGATCATCGCCGCGACCAGCACGATGGCTGCCAGGGCAATCCACGTCGCCGGCGACCCGCCCAACGACCGCCTGGGCGTTGTCTGCTCGATCTCGGTCAGCACCTTGCGGGTGAAGTTCGGCCCGGGGCGGACGGCCCGGTACTGCCGGCCGCTTTCCAGATGCTCGCGCGCGGTGATGAGCATCGCATATTCATCCCCCTCGGCGCCAGCGCGGCGGAGGATCGAGACCGCCTCCTGCCATTGCGGGCTGCCCGGACCGGCCAGCAGCGCATCGGTCAGCAGGGTCATGAACTGCTCGGATTGGAGGTCAGTAACGGTCATACAGCAGTCTGCAGCCTGCAGCGGGCCTTTATTTCTTACCTCGCGTCGATTGCTCCGTTGCTCCCAGCATGGCGCCGAGCTTGCGCAGGCCGTGGAACATCCGCGAGCGGAGCGTCACAGCCTTTGTGCCGGTGATCTGCTCCATCTGCGCGTAAGACAACTCCTGGAAGACGCCCAACACAATGACTTCCTTCTGGTCGGTGGGCAGATCGTCCAGGGCTTCGAGAACGCGGGCGATTTCCTCCTGTTTTTCCAGGTCATCCGTCGCAGCCTGCGCGACTTTCTGCGCATCGCCGCTGAACTCGACGCCTTCAAGGTTCAGCTCGGTGACATTCCGCACCGGGCTACGCTTGCGACGACGGGTCTGATTGATCGCAAGGTTTCGCGTGATCGTGAACAGCCAGGTCGAGAACTTCTGCGGATAGCGATACGACGGGGCGAACTTGTAAGCCCGGAGGAAGACCTCCTGGCCGATGGCCTCGACGTCCTCGACGTTGCCAAGCATGCGATAGAGGTATGACAGCACCGCCTGGCTGTAGCGCTCATAGAGAATGGCGAACGCCTGTTTGTCGCCATTTTGCGTGCGCCGCATCAGCTCCTCGTCGCTGGCCCGCCCCAGCGCCATGGGCGTCAGCGGCGGCAAGGGCGCCCCGCCCCCCGAGGGACGTTCCGAGGATTGTGCGCGTGATGACGGCATCCGTGCGGTGAAGGCAACAGCTTATCGGATCAGCGCAGCCAATGCGAGCCGATGATGCAGGTGCTTACAAATACTCGACTTATGACACAACTCGGGCCCACATGGGCCGTGCGCGACATTGCCGAACCGAAAAGACATCCGCCTTGACGGCTCCGCAAGAGACCGACACACTCGCGGACAATCCATTGCCCGGAGGACCATGATCCGACAAGTAGCGGCGATCGCATGTGTTGTACTGCTGGCGGTAGCCACGCGTTTATCGGCCTGTCCCGACTGCCCCAAGGGGCGGATCGAGGCCGGCGATCCGCAGGCCCTGCTGGCTGAGGCCGAACAGCTCCGCCAGGCAGGACAATTCGAAGCCGCTCTGCGATACCTCGAACGCGCCGTCGAAGTCACCCAGGCGGGCGGCGACGCGCGACAAGCCATCGCCGCTCAGACTGCCATTGGCGATTTGCAGGCCATGATGCACCGCCACGACGCGGCGCGGGCGGCCCTCGACGAGGCCCTGCGCCTCGCGCGGGAGCTGGAAGATCCCCTGGCTGAAGCGCGGGCCCTCAACAATTTGGGCATCGTCCTGTCGGCTGAGAAAGACGCGCAGACCACCGAGACCTTTACCCGCGCCGCCACGCTGGCGCGCGAGCATGGCGATCACGATCTGTCTGCCCGCGCCGAGCTGAACCTCGCCTCGTATCTCGCAGAAACAGACGCAGCCGCCGCCCAGGCGGCCCTGCAGCGCGCGGTGGGTGCGATCGAGAACGCCCCGCCGGCCCAGCAGCCGATGCTTCTGGTCGGCTTGGGTCGCGCCTGGTCCGCTGCGGGCGACACCACCCGCGCCGCGGCTGCTCTCGAATCCGCCGCTTCGGACGAACAGGCTGATCCCCTGGCGCGCTCCTACGCGCTTGGCTATCTCGGCCGCGTCCGCCAGCAGCAAGGCGATGTCGATACCGCCCTGCGACTGTCCCGCCGGGCCGCGTTCCACGCGCAGGAAGCCCAGTCGCCCGATGCCCTCTACCAGTGGCAATGGCAGATCGGCCGGCTGCTGGTGACGCAGGGCCCAGCCGAGCAAGCCATCGCCGCCTATCGCGGCGCCGTGCGCACCCTGCAGACCATCCGCGGCGACCTCACGCTCGGCTACGGCAATGAGCGCGGCGCCATGACCTTCCGCGACCGCGCCGGGCCGATGTACTTCGAACTGGCGGATCTGCTGCTGCGCCGGGCGAAGGATGCGCCCGACACCGACAAGCGAGATGCCCTGCTGCGCGAAGCGCGCAGCGCGATCGAGCTGTTCAAATCCTCCGAAATGGCTGAGTACTGGCGGGATGAATGCGTCAGCCAGGTCGCGGCTGCGCAGGTCGACATCGAAGCGCTGTCGCCCGAAACGGCGGTCATCTACATCATCCCCCTGGTCGAGCGGACGGAGATTCTCGTCGGCATCGCCGGCGAGCTGACGCAATTCTCAGCCCCGATCGGGGCTGAGCCGCTTTACGAACAGGTGCGCCTGCTGCGGCGGCGTCTGCAGGATCGCAGCACCGAGCGCTACCTGACGCAGTCGCGGCAGATCTACGACTGGCTGATCCGCCCGATCGAAGGGCATCTGCAGTCAGCCGGGGTATCGACGCTCGTCTTCGTGCCGGACGGCGCGCTGCGCGGCATTCCGATGGCGACGCTCCAGGACGGTAAGACGTTCCTGATCGAGCGGTACGCGATCGCCGTCACGCCAGGCTTGACGCTGATGGACCCCAAGCCGATCGCGGGCCGGCCGATGGAGCTGCTGATCAGCGGCTTGTCCGAATCACGGCACGGCCTGCCTGAGCTGGCGTTCGTTCCCAGCGAGGTGCAGCAGATCCAGGAGATCTTCGGCGGCACGGCGCTGCTCGATGAGCGGTTCGTCACCCGCACGCTCGCCAGCAGCGTCGCCGATACGCCCTACACGATCGTGCACATCGCCTCGCACGGCGAGTTTGCAGCCGATGCGCGCAAGACATTCCTGGCGACATGGGATCGCAAGCTCACGCTCGACGAGCTGCAACGGATCATCCAGCCCAACCTGTTCAAGGGTCAGCCGGTCGAGCTGCTGTGCCTCAGCGCCTGCCAGACGGCTGCCGGTGATGATCGCGCAGCCCTCGGCCTGGCGGGCGTCGCGATCAAATCCGGCGCGCGCAGCGCGCTGGCGACGCTGTGGTCCGTCAATGACCAGGCCTCAGCCGATCTGATCGGCGGCTTCTACCGTGCCCTGCGCGATCAGCCCTCCATCGGCAAAGCCGAAGCGCTGCGCCAGGCGCAGATCAAGATCATGGCTGATCCGCGCTACCGGCATCCAGCCTACTGGTCGCCCTACCTCATCATTGGTAACTGGCTGTGACACAAGAAACAGCCGGACGCGGGGAGGATGCCGCGTCCGGTCAGGGAGGGGGATAGGGTCCTATGCATCAGCCGCCGACAAAGCACGCGATGACGCGGCCCGCCGCGGCTGGGTGATCGCTGCTGATCTGCGTCGGCGAAGGGTGTGCAAATGCCGCGCCGAGCGGTGCGGACGGCGCTGAGGGGAGCGGAAAACGCGTTTCACCAGCCCGAACCGTACCGGCGCCAGGTGCGCGCAGGGGACAACTCGTCGCTGGACGCTCCAAAGCGTCATGAACAAGGGGATGCACAAAAAGCAGAAGAGATTTGCCTGCCGCGAAAATGAATCGTACGTCTAGCAGCAGACCTCGAAGGCGATCGGATAGGGAATCAGATCCGGTCGCACGAGGTGCAGCTTGCGAAGGCGTACCTCATAGGTGGAGACGGCAGCCGGGGCGGTTTCGTGCGTTTCCGACGGCTGCTGTCCCGCCGGTACGGGCGCAAGCGCCATGAGCAGCGGCAGGAACAGAGTTGCGCGGCGTTTCGGCGAACGGAGCATCACGACGATCCCTGCTTGGGCCCCGCCGCACGAGATGGGGCACGATATCCGGCGAGCTGCCCGGTGGCAGTGCGGCGGAACCGGGGTTCCGGTAATCATTGGGAGCTTACCCCGCCGCGGCGCGAAGGCCAACGCAAAAACTTCAAGCGAACAGCCGAGCCTGCCGATATATGTCAGTTCGGGTCAGCTCGAACGGTTGTGCCGGCCCGAGCGCCACACCCCCTGCAACCGATACAATCGCTACAGATTGCTCAGATTATTGGACGTCCTCGGCAAACCGGAATCGACGGTTACGTCCGGGAATGTGCGCCTCCGCTCAGGTCTCGTCGGCTTCCTCTACCGTGTCTTCAACGACGACATCCTCCCCCTAGGTGGCGGTGTAGCCGTCGGACTCCTCCGCCGCAGCCGCCCTGGCAGTGAAGAGGCTGGTCAATGCCGCCATCAGCGTCGGCTGAAGGGCCTTGAACAGCCGCCGGGCGAAAAGACGCAGCAGGCGCGAATGCTTCGATGCCTCCGCCGCCGGCTCGCCGTGGGCGGCGCCGTCGGCCTGACCATTGGCCCCCTGCAGCGCGCGCTCGATCCGCTCCAGGCGCTTAAGCGCCGCATCCTCCGGCGAAGGAACCGCCAGCATCGCCGCGACAAACCCCGCCACCGCCGCTGAGCCGACCGCCACCCAGGGATGGTCGCGCGCCAGACGCCGCGGATCCACCCCCTGCTCGAGCTGCCGCCGCATCTCCTGCAGAACCGATGCGATCGCCGCCTTCGCATCGTCGGCTTCCAGCTCAAGATGAGCCGAAGGCGTCAGGTGAATCGGCCGCTCGACTGCGGACGTTGTGTCCGTACTCGCTTTGCTGGCGCTGTCGCTTGGTTTCATACTTCTGCTCCATGCGTTGACGCGTTTTCTCGCGAACCACACGCATCGCAATGAGCGTTGCGCCGATCAGCCCCCCGACGATCACCGCGCCCGTGATCAGCCAGCCGATCCATCGCAACTCCGGGCCGAAGATCGCCCCGATGCCGTCGGCAATCCCCACCACCAGCAGCACCACTGCCGTAACGACCGCCCCGCTGAACACCAGCAGGCCGATCACGCCCAGCACCGCCAGCATCGCCACCTTCGTCAACGTCCATTTGACGCTGTCGACCTTGGCGGACACGTAGTACGACGCGTAGTCCGCCAACTCGCCGGCGAGGTTGCGCAGATTCTGCACGAGCTGCGCCGTGCTCGGACCTTCGGTCCTGCCGTTGGCGTCGGCGGCCGCGGAATGCGAGCCGTCTTCGGTGGCGGATTGAGCGGATCGCTCGCGATCGGTCATGGGATCACCCGCGTGAGATGAGCCGCGGCCATGCGGATGGCCCGTGGGCCATCGCATCGACGATGTGCGTCATACCGGCTGGCCCACACCCAACCGGGGCCTGGCGGCCGCAGCCGCTGCGCCCCAGCCGGTGCGATTGGTCAATGGCGCTTCCACAGCGCGCCCAGGATAACGCCGACGCCGGCTGCGATCAGCAGCGACTTGATCGGCTGCTCGCGCACATACGACTCGAGGGACTGCTCCCATTCTTTGGCACGCTCACGGCCGGTCTCGTAGTACTCCGATGCATGCTCACGGAGGCGTTCGTACTGAGCCTGTGCGGCTTCGCGGGCCTGATGACCCATGTCACGAAGCTGCTCGCCAACCTCCTTGGCCTTGTTGCGGATGGTTTCGGCCGTTCCTGCATCACCGGCCTGCTCGCCGCTGTCTTCCATACGGGACATGATAGAGCTCCTTTCGAGAATGGCTTATCGTTCGGACACGTCTCTAGCCGAATATAGGCAAAGCAGTGCGTGGGATGCAGCGCACGTTTTTTCGGCCAAAAGTCCGAGAACGGCGATCGCCGCAGGCGATGGATGCTTTGGCGGGAACCGTGATGACGCTTGCCACGCTGCGCCTGTAAGATTAATCTTGTATTTGTTAAGTCAGCCGTAGCACTTCGGGCTGACGTGCGGCGCCGCTCCTGTCCGGTCCTGGCCCGTCAGACACATTAGGATCTCTAGCAAGGAGAAACCCGTGGGTATTCGTGAAACCCTCAATCAGAACCCCGCTATCACTACTGGCGTTACCGCAGCGGTGATTGTTGTGGCGTTGATCATCATCGGCTGGCAACTTCTGGGCGGTGGCAGCCGTCCCAGGATCCCGACGCAGGCCTACTACACCGTCGATGACGGCGAGACCTGGTTTGCTGCCGACATCAACCTGATCCCGCCGTTCGAGCACAACGGCAAGGAAGCGGTTCGCGTCTATCTGTACACCTGCGGCAGCCGCAAGGAAGCCTTCCCCGTCTACCTCGAGCGCTACACCCCGCAGGCCAAGGCTGAGCTCGAGCGCCTGAATGCAGATCCCGAGAATGCTGATATCGGTCGTATAGAAGAGCTGCGGATGAACGGCGTGCAGGTCAAGAAGGCACGCGATCCCAATGGCCGGTGGGTGCCGCAGGCGGATTACAACCGCTCGCAGGAAATCATGAACCCCGTCTGCCCCGAGGGCAGCTCCGGGAAGATACTGGAAGCGGTCTATCCGTAATCATCGCTTCACCTGATCCGATTCAATCACGCAAGCCCGGGCCTCTCGGTCCGGGCTTGTGCTTTTGGCGGATACTGCACGGGATCCGGCATGCGCGGGCGAAACTGCGGGTTGAGGCAATCGGCATGCGGGCGATACCATGCACCGCCGTATGCCCGCAGATGCATCCTCCGACGATCCCTTCTACCCCATCCGCACACGCTTCGCGCAGCCGGAAGATCAGCCTGAAGTCGAGCGGCTGATGCGCGAGGGCCTTCTGCCGGGGCATGTCGCCTACGAGTCGCGCCCCATCAACGACCTACCCAAGCGAACCAGTCACAACCGCCTGCTCGTGGCTGAAGCCGATGGCCGCATCATCGGTACGCTGGCCATCCTGGAACCCAAGCGGGATGTCGGGGATCTGCAGTGGCTGCGCGTCGACCCCGCATGGCAGGACGATCTGCGTGTGCCGCAGGCCTTAGCCCGCGCGGCATCGGAGCATGCGCGCGATATCGGCTTGCTGAAGCTGGTCGTGCATGTGCCCGACAGCGCCGTCGCCCGCGTCGCCGCCTACTACCACCAGCTCGGCTTCCAGTTCTCCCGCCGACGGGAAGAGGGAGCCGTGAATGTGCTGGAGTTCTACCTCAATCTCTACGAGCGGCCGAGAATCCGCCGCCCCCCCAAACCACGGGCGCAGGGAGAGTAAGCAACGGGGTTCAGGAAGTGATGGCGTTCCGACGTTGTCCTGCCTGGAGCTCCCGGATCACGCGCGCGGGATTGCCGACAGCCACCACATTCGCCGGCAGATCTTTCACAACAACCGACCCCGCACCGACGACGGTGTTGTCCCCGATCGTCACGCCAGGGCAGACGATCACGCCTCCGCCAAGCCAGACATTGTTGCCAATGGTGATCGGCTTGGAGCCTTCCCACTTCTGCCGCCGCGGCTCAGGCTCGATGGGATGCGTCGCCGTCAGCAGTTGCACATTCGGGCCGATCTGCACATCGTCGCCGATGGTGATGCGCCCCACGTCCAGCAGGATCAGCCCCCAGTTGGCGAAGGTGCGCGCACCGATGAAGGTCTGATACCCGTAGTCGCAGCGAATCGGCGGCCGGAGGACCGTCCCTTCGCCAATCGCGCCCAGGAGCTGCTTGAGAATGGCGTAACGCCCGGCATGATCCTCAGCCGCAGTCGCATTGAACTGCGCCGTCAGCCGGGCCGCCCGCTCGCCCTCCTGCTTGAGGATCGGGTCATCGGCAATGTACTGATCCCCCGCAAGCATCCGCTCGCGATTGGAACGATGATCGGGCTGGTATGGGGAGTCGGTCATGAACCTGAATTATGTAAGTTATTCCCGAATGTCATCCTGAGCGAGGCGAAGGATCTGGTGCGTCAGGAGCGGTTGAGATCCTTCGCTGCGCTCAGGATGACAGCTTCGGGCACTCGCTCGACGCGTTGATGCATAGTGTTCTGGTAGCCCGTGCCACAAAAAACCGTTGGAGGCTGACTTGGGCTGATCATGCCTGAAGCCGGTCGTGCCGCCTCCCTGCCTATCAGAAAAACGCGGGCGAGACGCCCGCGCCACGGAGCTGGCCTCTGGCGCGACGGTCCCGCTGCGTTCTCCGCGTCTCTGCGGTGAACCCCCTTCGTCGCTCCGTCGCTTCTCTACTTCTCCCACTCGAACATCAATGGGAACTTCAATCGCATATAGATCAATGCGTTACC
>CALEKX010000115.1 GCA_937904525.1 uncultured Phycisphaerales bacterium | reverse complement strand
GCCCTGAAGGGCCTTGTTTAGGGTCCGCCCTGGCGGACCAGCGACCTGCAACCGTGGCACGGGCGTCCCGCACGTGCTGGATCTCTGGGGCCACTCACGCGCGGCGACGCCCATGCCACTTTTTGCGCCTGCTTCGCCTCTTCGTCGCTTTGCACGCGATGACTACACCAGCATCATGCCGGGTTCCTCGAGCAGGGCTTTGAGCGTGCGGAGGAACTCGGCGGCTGTGGCGCCATCGACGGCGCGGTGGTCGACGCTGAGCGTAACGGTCATCATGTTGCGAGCCACGATCTGGCCGTTGCGGACGACCGCGCGCTGCTCGGCTGCGCCAACGGCGAGGATGCCGACCTCCGGCGGATTGATGATGGCGGCAAACTCGCGGATGCCGTACATGCCGAGCGTGCTGACGGTAAACGTCGCGCCGCTCAGCTCTTCGCGCTTCAGCCGCTGGGCGCGGGCGCGATCGACCAGATCGACGCTCCGCTGGCGGATCTCGCGCAGGCCCATCTGGTCGATGCTCCGCAGGACCGGCACGATCAAGCCGTCGGGGATCGCCACCGCGATGCCCAGATGCACATCGCCATAGCGGATGATGCGATTGTTCTTCGCATCGAAGTGGGCATTGAGGGCTGGATGCTCGCGCAGGGCGACGGCGATGGCCTTGTTGATGAAGTCGCTGATGCTCAGGCGGACATTCTGCTTCTCGAGCTGCTGGTTGATGGTCTTGCGCAGCGCGACCAGGGCCTCGACGTCGATGTCGATCGTCTCGTAGAAGTGCGGGATCTGCTGCTTTGACTGCTGCAGACGCGTGGCGATGGTCTGCCGCATCTTCGTGAGCTCGATCGTCTGCGTCTGGCCGGTGGCGACGCGCTGCGGCAGCTCAGCCGCAGGCGCGGCTGCGGGAGCAGGCTTGGCCGGCGTGGGCGCCGCCGCGGCTGGGGCCTTGGTCTGGCCGCCGGATTCGATGAAGGCGAGGACGTCCTTCTGGACGATGCGGCCGCCGGGGCCGGAGCCTTCGATCTGCGAGAAGTCGATGCCGTTCTCCTGGGCGATGCGGCGGGCCAGGGGCGAGATCTTGATGCGGCCGGCGGCGCCGTTGCCGCCGGTATCGGCAGCAGGTTCGCTGATGCGCGACGGCTGGCTGGCGGGAGGCGCGGCGACGGCGGTCGCGGCGGGCTGATGCTGGCCGGCGGCTTCAGCGCCATGCTGGCCCTCGGAGCCCGGCGCATACTGATCGCCGCGATGCGTCGGTTCAGCCGGTGCGGCGGCCTCAGCCGGCTGGGCTTCAGCCTGCGGCGCAGGGGCAGCCGCCTTGCCGGGCTTGTAGTTCTTCTTCACCTCGTCGGCTGACTCCTTGCCTGTCGCCAGGACGGCGATCGGCGAGCCGACGGGCACGCGGTCGCCTTCGGCAACAACGCGCACGGCGAGCGTGCCGGCTTCGAACGATTCCATCTCCATCGTTGCCTTGTCGGTCTCGACTTCGGCAATGATGTCGCCGCTCTTGATCTTGTCGCCCTCGTTTTTCAGCCACTTGACGACCGTTCCTTCGGTCATCGTGTCCGAGAGCTGAGGCATGGTGATTTCGACGGGCATGGCTTTCCTTCAGCAGGCAGCAGGCAGCCGGCAGCAGGCAGCCGCAGTCGACTTGCTGCATGCCGCCTGCTGCGTGCCGCCCGCTACCGATAGGTAACTTCCTTCACTGCCGCGACGACCTTTTCGACCGACGGCATCATGGCCTGTTCCATGTAGTGGTTGAACGGCACGGGAATTTCGTCGCTGTGGATGTTCTCGATCGGGGCGTCGAGGTAGTCGAAGCACGGCTTCTGGAGCTGCGCCAGGATCGCCCCACCCATGCCGCAATAGCCGTAGTCCTCCGAGACGATCACGCAGCGATTGGTCTTCTTCACGCTGTTGACGATCGTCGGCAGGTCCAGCGGGCGCAGCGTCCGCAGGTCGATCAGCTCGACATCGATCCCCTCCTCCTCGACCAGCACCTTCGTCGCCGGCCGGGCGAAGCGGGCCATGCTCTTGCCGTAGCTGATGATCGTGACCTCGCTGCCCTCGCGCTCGACATGGGCCTTGCCCAGCGGCAGCGTGTATTCCTCGTCGGGCACCTCGCCCTTGTCGCCCAGGAGCATTTCGCTCTCCAGGAAGATCACCGGATCGTCGCAGCGGATGCTGGTCTTCAGCAGGCCCTTGGCGTCGTACGGCGTCGAGGGTGACACCACCACCAGTCCCGGGATGCGGGCATAGATCGTCTCGACGCGGTGCGAGTGCGTGGCTGCAAGCTGGTGGGCAATGCCATTGCCGCCGCGGAAGACAATCGGGACCTTGAACTGTCCACCCGACATGTAGCGGATGTTGGCTGCGTTGTTCACGAGCTGATCGAGGCAGACCAGCGTGAACGACCAGCTCATGAATTCGATGATCGGCCGCAGGCCAACGGTGGCTGCGCCGATGCCCAGCCCGGCAAAGCCGGCTTCGCTGATGGGCGTGTCGATGACGCGCTGCGGGCCGAAGCGGTCGAGCATCCCCTCGGACACCTTGTAGGCGCCGTTGTACTCAGCCACTTCCTCGCCCATGAGGAAGACGTTTTCGTCGCGCTCCATCTCCTCGATCATGGCGGCGCGAAGGGCATGTCGGAATTGGATTTCTGGCATAGTCGTTTGTTCTGTTTCACCGCAGAGACACAGAGACGCACAGAGGACGCGAAGTAGTCACGACCACGTCGGCGGCTGCGATGGCTCTATGTCATTTATTTCTTCGTTCCTGAACCAACTCGATACTTTCAAGCCGCTGAGCACCACCACTCGTGCAAGCTCCTGAACGGTCGCTGAAACCTGTAAAATCGAAGCTGAGCGTCCAACGCCTCTCCGCGGCAACGACAACTCCTCACTTCTCCAGCGGATACTGCTCAGCCAGGATATCCGTGAAACGGTCTTCGATGTCGGGATGCGGATCGGCATCGGCCTGGCGGATGGCTTCGTCGATGAGCTTGTTGACTTCTTCTTCCATGGCATCGGCTTGCTCGTCGGTGAGCAGACCGCGCTCGCGGAGGGCCACTTCGTACAGGCTGATCGGATCGCGCTGGCGAGCCCGCTGCATTTCTTCCTTAGTGCGGTACTTCATGGCATCGGACATGGAGTGACCGCGGAAGCGATAGGTATTGGCGACGATATAGCTGGGGCCTTCGCCGTTGCGGGCCCGCTCGACGGCCTTGCCGAACTCGGCGATCACTGTATCGAGGTCATTGCCGTCGACGTTGTAGTGCGGCATGTTGAACCCGCAGCCGCGCCGGGCCAAGTCGTGCTCGGCACTGGCACGCTCAACCTGCGTGCCCATGGCAACACCGTTGTTCTCGACGATGAAAATGCACGGCACCTTGTACAAACTGGCGAGATTCAGCGCTTCGTTGAATGTCCCCTGATTGATCGCCCCATCCCCGAACAGGCAAAACGTGACTCCCCCCGTGCGTTTGTATTTCTGGGCAAATGCTACACCTACGCCCAGCGGAATGTGCCCCCCTACGATGCCGTGGCCGCCAAGGTTATGGTCCTCGGCGCTGAACAGGTGCATCGAGCCGCCCTTGCCCTTGGAACAGCCGGTGGCTTTGCCGAAGAGCTCCGCCATCGCCGCTCGCGGCGACATCCCCAGCGCCAGCGAATGGCCATGGCAGCGATAGCCGTTGATCAGGTAATCGCGCTGCTTGTCGAACAGCGCGGCGATACCGACGGCGATGGCTTCCTGGCCGGAATAGAGATGGCAGAAACCGCCGATCTTCTGCCCCGGCTTGGTGTATTCCTGATAGGTGCGTTCTTCGAACCGCCGGATGAGCATCATCATGCGCAGGCGTTCGCGTTCGGCTTTCCCATCGGATTGGGGGGATTTCCCGCTCTTCGCCCGGCGATTCTCAACTTCGTTGGCTACGGCCATGTGCAACTCCGCAAACAATGCTCTGGGAAGGGCTTAGCAGATTAAATGGCTGCGTGTCGCCCGGTCGGCTCGAAGACACTTGAGTGTAGGAGAAACCGGCACAATCTTCAATGCGCCATCCCCGGCGGGTCAGGGCGACGCAAAGGCGATACCTGCAGGCGCAAAGCAAGGCGGCCAGAACCTGACCGCCTCGCTCCGTAAATCCAGTTTCTTGCGGCGGGAAACGCCGCCTGAAATCCGCCTTCGCGCCGTTAGTCGGCGTTCGGTCCCTCGTCGGGGCCGCCCGGACCGCCGCCCATCGCCTGCATGCCAGCCGCGATGAGGCTCTGGACCAGCTTTGTCGGAATGTGGCTATCCACCCGCAAAGCGGTCTCCTCGGTCGAGACGCTGACGCCCACCGGCGGCAGCTCCGGCGGAACCTGCAGGTTAATCGGCAGACCAAACGCCTGCGACGCCACGCGGGCCCCGGTCTTGGCCCACTGATCCAGGGGCACGAAGACCACCATCAGCCGCTGAGGCGGCAGCTCCGCCAGGACGGACTGCAGATGAGCTTTGTCCGTGACCAGGCTGCGGTCGGCCTTGGCGGCAGCGATCAGCTCTGCCAGCCGTTCCTGGGGCACGTTGGCAGCGACGATCAGCTTGTTGTCGACGGCGCCGAAGTACCCGCCCAGCCCCTGGGGGCCATAGAGCATGCTCAGCGCCCGCTGAGCCTGCATGCCCTCGGGGGAGTTCCTGTCGAACTCGATGTTGACCTTGAAGGCGTCAAACCCGACATCGCCGACAGTCACGGCATTGGGCGTCGTCTCGATCGTCTGCATCTGGCCGGTCATCCCGGCAAACATGTTGGTGATCTGCGACTGCGTGATGATGATGTCGCGATAGGCCTGGAACATCGCCTGGCCATCGCCGTGGGACACGGCAACGCTCTGGAACATTGACTCCCTGCCCAGCGGAGCGGTCGAGCCCCACGCGCCGAAGCTGTGCGACTCAGCCGCGCCGTAGAAGGCGAGCGACGACTCAATCCACCGATTCAGCGCCTGGGCGTCGGCATCGTCGATCTGCTTGAGCTCCTGGCGAACCGCCGCGGAAAGCTCCTCAAAGATCGCCCTCAGCACCTGCGGATCGACCTTCATGCCGCCGTAGAACAGGTAGTCGCGCTCGGGCAGGCCGCGCACCATCGTGTCATCGGTGCCCTTGAGGCGCGTCATCATGTTGCCGAAGTAGGTGTCCGGCTTGAAGTCCGCGATCGTCGTGGTGGAGATGCCAGCCGGGGTGATGCGAACGCTCGCCGCCGCGGCACGGCCATCGGTCAGGAACTTCTCGGCCAGCGACAGCAGCTCCTTCATCCCGGCCTGAGCGACCGGTGCGAAGCGCTGACCGCGCTCGCCGCTGGCTTGCAGTTGGCGTCCAAGCGAGGCGAGGATCTCCTCGCGGCCGCCCTGCAGCGCCGGCACAGCCATCTCGGCAAGTTTCTCGAGATTGGCGTAGAAGAAGATATCCGCGTCATCGGACAGCCTTGCCGACAGGCCGACGAGCTGGATCAGCTCCTGCGGCGGAGCGGCGATGGCTTCGCGCGACGGCGCCAGCACCGCAGAGTCGCCCCACTGCGCGGCGAAGCTGCGGCCCATCGGGCCGGCTTCGAGTTCGCTGATGCCGTCTTCCGTCTTGACGTCGCCGTAGTTGCCCAGGAAGGCCTGGTAATCGCTGACCGGCAGCACCATATAGATCGACTGGTCCTGATCGATGCCGGTCGACGCTGCGTCCAGCATCACGAACAGGAAGTCGCCATCCGGCCGCATGCCCTGCTGCATACCGGTGCTCCGCTGCAGTTGAGCCAGCGGATCACGAAGCGCCGGCTGGAACATCATCAGCCCGGTTTCCTGGGCGTAGTTGGCGATCTTCTGGCTGACCTGCTGGATATTGCGGACGCGAACAAACAGCAGCGCATCCTTTGGCACGTTCTGCACGGCCTGCGCGCCGGTCCAGGGCGCAGCAAGCAGCATCAGCGCGACAAACAGAATGCTGATCAATCGAGGTTTGTGCATTCGATCTCCTTGGGCGAGGCGTCCGAGAGAATGAAGCGCGGCAGCCGATGGCATCCATGCACTGCGCGCACATGTGGTCGATGGATCATCGTACCGACGCCGCAAAGCCGGTCAATCGGGGAAAAACGACGCAGGCTGATCGGCAGGTTCCGTCACGACGGCGCGGCGGTCAGTGTCAGGTGGATGAGCTCAGCAGGCGCATTGATCCGCAGCGGGAACCAGTTGCCCACGCCGTTGGAGACGACGCCGGCACAGCCGTTGGGCAGTCGATACAGGCCCGACCAGTAACGATACATCAACGGCCCGGGGCCGACGTTGGGCGTCAGCATGAGCTGGCCGCCGTGTGAGTGGCCGGCCAGTGTCAGCGGAATGCCAGCCTGCGCGCCGTGGTCCAGCGCATGGGGATAGTGCGCCAGCAGGATTGGGAATGCCTCGGGATCCCGCTGTGTCAGCGTCTGCGCGAGGGATTCACCGATCACGCGATCGTCAACCCAATACCGCCGCCCGGGAACGCGCTGCGGCGGGCCCCACACCAGGCCCATGATCTGCACCTTCTTCCCACGGATCGTCACCGTCCGCGCCTGGTTGAGCAGCAGGTCCAGCCCGGCGGACAAGACGGCATCATCGAACCGCTCCCAGCCGTCGAACAGGTCGTGATTGCCCTCCACCAGGAACACGCCATAGCGCGACCGCATCTGACGCACCATGTCCACCGCGGCGGGAATGTCCTCGAGCGTGTAGTCGATCAGATCCCCGGTGAAGGCCACCAGATCGCACGGCTGACCGTCGTTCAGCGTGCTGGTGGCCTGGGCGATCTTCTCCAGCACGCGGCCGTTGGTGAACCGGCCGACATGCGTGTCGGAGACATGGGCGATCGTCAGCCCGTCCAGCTCCGCCGGCAGCGATGGCACGGGCACGACCAGCCGCCGCACGCGGAACGTCGAAAGCTGGTACATCCCAGCCCCCGTGCTTCCCACCGCCATCAGCGGTGGAATGGCGGCCACCGAGGCGCCGATGAACTGCCGGCGCGAAAGGCCGCCGGGATCCCCCCCTGCCGGAGCCTCCGCCCCCTCGGCGGATCGCTCCCATCGCCTGCCGAGGCTGGCCAGCCATCGCAGGATCTGCCCCACGATCCAACCCGATCCCCACACCGCCAGCAGCCCCAGCGCGACGGGCAGGATCACCAGATGCCAGATCATCGCCAACGCGGCCAGCGCCGCCGGCGGCCCGGCAAGGCCCCTCAACCGCGCCGCCAGCCACCACACCACTGTCACAAACATGAACAGGCCAAAGCCGGCCGACAACGCACGCCACATCCCCGCGCGCGGCACGCGCCGTAGGCGGCGGTCAGCCCACCACAGCCAGACGACATCCCCCACCAGGAACATGGCCAGCAGCATCCGAAACATCGCTTGGCATTCTAGGCATTGCAGGCCTGCCGCGAAGACCCTGGCGGCTTTGACGGTCTGGTGGGCGGGCGCTCGACGGGTTATAGTTTCCCGCAATGAGATACCTGCTCCTGGTAGCCATGTTGCTGTGCCTGGGATGCGTTGAGCGGCGGATGACCATCACCAGCGAGCCGTCCGGCGCATTGGTCTACCTCAACGGCCAGGAGGTCGGCCGCACGCCGCTGACGCGGGATTTCCTGTGGTACGGCAACTATGAAGTGCAGGTCCGCAAGGAGGGGTATCAGTCGCTGGATACGAATACGTGGGTCGTGGCGCCCTGGTGGCAGTGGCCGCCGTTTGACCTGTTCGCCGAACTGCTGCCCGTCCGACTGACCGATCACCGATCGCTGCACTATGAGCTGAGCGAGGCGACGCCGGAACAGACCGATCCCCAGCAGCTCATGGATCGGGCGCAGGCGATGCGCAGCCAGTTGGGCGAGTCGCGCGTGGCGGAATAACGGCGGGTTTGCCTTTACGCCGGCCAGCCACGACAATTCCGATCATGTTTATCCATCTGGTTTACTTCTGGCTTAAGGAAGGCGCCCCCGAGGGCGAACGCCAGCGGCTGGCGGAAGATTGCCGATCTTTGCTGTCGCAGATCCCTGGCGTCCGGCACGTATGGGCGGGCCGTCCGGCGATGACCCCGCGCGAGATTGTGGACAATTCGTATGATGTGGGCCTGTGCGTCGTCCTGGACGACCGGGCGGCCCATGACGTCTACCAGACGCATGAGAAGCACCTGGAGTTCATCAGCCGCCACAAGGCACATTGGCAACGCGTCCAGGTGTACGATTTCGAGGGATGAGGATGGAGCAGGCGACGTGCCTGCCGCCATACGTTTAGAGCATATCGGGCAAGCCAATCATGTATCGAACGTTCGTCATCCTCCGCCATACGTTCAAGGAATCGATCGTCCAGCCGATCTACTCGCTGCTGCTGGCGATCGGCGCAGCGACATTGATCATCTTCATGGCGTTGCCGTTCTTCACGTTCGGCGAAGACACGATCATGTTCAAAGCCGTCGGCTTGGACCTGATCCTGATCCTCGTGCTCATCGCCACGCTGTTTGCCACCAGTAAGTCGATCTACGAAGAGATCGAAGACCGCACGATGCTCACGCTCATGAGCAAGCCCGTGCAGAAGTGGGAAGTGCTGGTGGGCAAGTACCTGGGCATCATCACCGCCGCCCTGCTGGCGATGGCGATCCTGGGAGCCATCCTGATCCTGGCGACATGGTGGCGCATCCCGGGCGACTACATGATGCGTGCCAACTCGATCGACGACGCCGAACGCACCCGGCTGCTGGATACGCGTCTGATGCACATCGCCGGATTGCTGCCGGAGCTGTTCCTGCGCTGGCTGCAGGTGTCGGTACTGGCGGCGATCGGTGTGGCGATCTCGACGCGTCTGTCGCTGGTGGTGAACCTGCCGGTGGTGATTTTGGTGTATGTCGCCGGAAACCTGACGCGATTCCTGTTCCCCATGGACAGCCCCGGCTCGCCGCTGCACGACAGCGGGCCGTTCGTTCGCGGGCTGGCGTATGTGATGAGCCTGATCCTGCCGTATCTCGAAACGTTCGACCTGCGGCAGAAGACGGTCTACAGCACGATCGCCCTCGCAGGGACGCGGTTTGCTAACGAGATCAATGCCGTGACGACCAGCGAGCTGTGGACCTACGCAGCCACCGCGACGCTGTACGCGGCGGCCTATGTCTTCTTCGCCCTGTGCGCCGGGATGTGGTCGTTCCAGACCCGGGAACTCGGCGGCGCTGAAGGCTGATCCTTCGAGAGACGATCATTCCTCTATGGCACGGGCCATCGGCCCGTGCCTTTTTGTTTTCCCGTAAGAGCGGTTCGCCAAGGCGGACCTTGCGATGGCTCCGCAAGTTCCAAGGACCAGGCTCCAAAGAAGCTTCAAACTTCCACGTTAAAAGTCCCAGGGGCCGCCGAACGCGGATGGATAACGGCGCACGGCGACCTGTTTGGTCCCTTCTTCTTTACTCGTTTGGAACTTACTTGGAACTTGGTCCTTGGAACTTGGAGCTTCGCGCTGAACGGGGTCTCAGACAAAAAAGAAGGCACGGGCTGGTAGCCCGTGCCACGATCGGATGGCCTTACTTCGCGGTTTCGTTGCGACACGCGATCACGGCCACTCTTTCGTCACGATCTCCTCATCCGCCTGGTAGACGCGGATGTAGTCGACGTACATGTCCGTGCCGTTGCCGTAGCGCTCGAGGTCGATCGGCCAGCGGCTGATCCCGCCGATCGCGTAGTTCAGCAGGATGCAGTGAGGCCGCAGCGACTCCTCGTTGGTCGGATGCCGCAGTACCTCGATGTCATCGAAGTAGTAGACCGTCTCCTTCTCGCCGATCAGCACGGCATACTTGTGGAACGTGGTCGACCAGTAGCTCTTGCCGCCCAGCTCCATGATCAGCGGCCGGGCGTTGTAGCCCTGCTTCTTCGAGCCGTCGGGGTTGGTCTGGCCCCAGAAGTGGCTGACGATCGAGTAGCCCGGGTGGTTGGGATTGCCCTTACCGACACCGCCGTACAGCTCGCAGATGTCCAGCTCATCGCCCGGCGTACCCTTGTCGAGACGCGTGATCGTCCAGAAGGCCGGCCAGGTGCCCGGCGCCGACTGTGCGATGAAGCGGGCTTCGAGGTACGCCGGCGGCTTGGCCCAGAAGCCTTCGCCATCCATGTTGACGGTGGCGATCAGCCCCGTGCCGCCGTCGGTGCCCTCCGGCTTGCGCGCCTTGATGCGCAGGAACGTGTCGCGCTGCTCGAACGGCGGAGCCGGCGCCCAGTCGACATCGCGGAACGGCCAGCCACTGAAGTCGCCAAAGCGCGGCTTGTGCGCGTTGTAGCGGGCGCCGCGCCCGTCGTTGGAGATCGACAGCGGTCCGTCGAAATCGTCGGCAAAGACCAGTTTCATCCCCTTGGCTGCCGGGGGATCGGTCTTGGGAATGCCCAGATTCCACTTCACGCCGCCGGTGTTGTAGAGCTGCAACTCGAAGATGTCGCGCAGGCCCTTGCCGTTGTTGGCGAGGATGCGGATCGTCGTCGGGCCATACGGAAACTGATCGGCTGGGAAGACAAACTCACCCGATCCGTCTTTCGCCAGCTCCAGCCCGCCGGGCGTGAGATTGACATCATGCCCCCACTCGCTGGGGTTTTCTTCCGTCGGCTGGCGCCAGCACATCGCCTTGGCATACTTCATGCCCGGCGCCTTGAACTTCACGACCACGTCGCCGCTGACATCCGAGCGCAGCTCGGGGCTAAGCACGCGGATCGACTGCACCCACTCCTCGCCGCCGGTGTCCAGACCGTAATTGAACTCCAGGTATTCCTCGTTCATTTTGGGTTTTTCCTCGGCCGGGGCTGCCATCGGCAGCAGGCACACAGCCATCGAGGCACAAAGCAGGCTTTTCCAATGCATGGTTCGCTTCTCCGGCTGAATTGGGAGGTCGCCAAAGAACACCGGCGACCGCAGGGGAAAGGTTGGAACACATCCCTCCCCCGGTCCGGGCCCAGGGGAGGGATGGAGAACGTCTGATGGGATCAGTCCTTCACTTCGACGATCTGGATCGCGGAGCAGCCGGTCCAGGCGGCATCGACCGTGCCGTCCCAGTCGATCGCGATGTCCTTCGCGGTGTTGCCCGTGAAGACGATGTAGTTGCCATTCTTGCTCTTGGCATCTTCGATCGTCGTGGCGTCGCTGCGGACGAAGCGCCCGTCCAGCCACGTCAGCCGGTAGAACTTCGTGCTGTTGGCATCGACCGCGCCTTCGGCGTTGTTGGCGACGCTGATCGTCACCTTGCCGCCGCCGGCGTTGTCACCCGCGCCGGCATAGACGTAGACGTCGTACTTGTCGTACGGGATGTCGTTGACGGTGATACGGAACTGCGGCCAGATGAAGCCCTGCTGAAGCTTGGCATTGGCGCCGCTGAAGCCCCAGGAAGCCCCATTCTTCGGCCACACCTTCCCCTGCTCGGCCTTGACGGTGACGGTCACGCCGTCGACGGCATTGCCGTCCTGGTCGACGACCGAGATCAGCACGCCGCTGTTGTTGCGGCCGTTGGGATCGTCTCTGCTGACCTGCAGTGCATTCCAGTTGGCCTGCGCGACCTCGGGAATGCCGGCCTTGTCCGTTGTATCGACCTTGTTGTTGGGGTCTTCACCGACAAAGTCGATGCCGAATCCGCCGGCAAGCGCCGGCCCGGCTACGCCCAGCGAGACCGCTGCGACGACGGCGAGTTTTGCGAAGTTCATACCTGACTCCCTCTGGTGAAAGACGGATCAGCAGGCCGGAGCAGCGGCCACGGTGGCGCTGCCTCCGGCCTCTGATCCTCGAGATTCCACAATCCTCGTTCACGCAATCCGGCGGCGGCGTGCGCACAGCGCCACGCCCGCCAGAGCGAGCCCAGCCAGGGCGCTCGGTTCGGGAACAGGGACGATCTGAATGGCTGTGGCGCCTGTCCATGCGCCGTAGACCGTGCCGTCCCAGTCGATCCAGACGTCCTTGGCTGTGTTGCCGCTGAAGACGACGTAGTTGCCCGACTCGGCAATGGCGTCATCCAGCGTCGCGGCGTCGCTGCGGACGAACTGACCGGCCAGCCAGGCCACGCGGTAGTACTTCGTGCTGTCGGCGTCGACGGAGCCCTCGGCATCCTCGGCGACGCTGATGCTCACCTTGCCGGCGCCGGCATTTCCATCCGCACCAGCATAGGCATAGATGTCATATTCCGCATACGGAATACCCGTGATGGTGATGCGGAATTTCGACCAGACGAGGCCCTTCTGAAGGTCCGCGTTGCTGCCCGTGAAGCCCCAGTCCGCGCCGTCCTTCGGCCACAGCCCGCCATCCAGGGGGGTGACGGTGACAGTCATGCCGTTAACCGGATTGCCGTCGCTGTCGACGATCGTGACCAGCGAACCGCTGTTGTTGTAGCCATTGGCGTCATTGTTGCTGACCTGCAGCGGATTCCAGTTGGCCTGCGCGATCTCGGGGATGCCCGCCGTGGCAGAGGGAGCCACCTTGAGATCGGGATTCTCGCCGACAAAGTCGATGCCGATCGTGGCGGCCAGGGCGGGCGCCGTCATGCCCAGCGAGATCACTGCGGCGACGGCGAGCTTAGACGTGTTCATGCCTGTCTCCTTGTGGTGAAATGTGGAACAACATGATGGGCCTTGCGCCGCGGCGACGCTGCCTGCAGCCTCAGCCCAGACGACTCGGTACATCTCGGTCACGCACCGCGACGGCGACCGAGCATTGCGACACCCGCCAAACCAAGCCCAGCCAGGGCGCTCGGTTCGGGGACTTCGAAGATCTGAATGGGCGCGTCGCGAGGGCCCAGGTTGTTGACGCTGGTTCCGTTCTTGAACAGCATGCCGCCGGAATAAAGGTCCGATGCGCGACGACGCAGACCGAAACTCACCGACCCAAGCCCCGGGTCGTAGAACTCCAGCACATATTGCTGTCCCTGCTTCAGGGAAACCTGATCACTGCCGGTGAAGTCGAGCGTCAGCACCTTCGTGCCGCCGGTGGCAACGTCGAGGGCGAACGTCAGATCCACGAGCACGGTCCCGCGCGTGTAGACGTACGCCGTCTCAGCGTCGTTCAGCCTCGTCTCCGACTCCGCGATGCGCACGCCGATCGTGGACGCCGCGCTGGATGTGTACGCCACGTCGATCTTGTCCAGGATGAAATCGACCGTCGGCGTGAAGGTCTGAGCCAGTGTCCCGCCGGAGCTCAGCGACTCTCCGCTGGTGAAATAGTTGGGCGGATTTCCGCCATCGGTACGGATGATGGGATCGGGATGGATCCACGCCGAGCCATCGCCCTGCGCCTGGGTGACGATCAGCGCCCCCGAAGCCGGCGCGCTTAGCGCCACCAGGGCCGTCAAAACAGCGGCACCACCTATGCCAACTAAACGCATTTCTCGTGCCTCCTCGTGGCTGGCTAGTACTTATTAGCCATGAGCAATTTACTCCGTGTTCCGCTGCCGGGTGTTATGCGTTTGCGTCAATCCGTATGCGCTTTGCGTCTAGGTGACGGCGGGGATGCTTTTTCGCAAGTTCCCGAGAATTCCGCTGTTTTTATCTTGCGGAAAGCCGAACCTCGCCGGCCATTCGTAATCTGCCCCGATTCGACATAGAATGTTCCGTTCCCATGCTCCTGAAACTGCTTAAAGCCAAGATCCACCGCGCTACCGTCACCATGACGGACGTGAACTACCATGGGTCGATCACCATCGACCCCGTCCTGCTGGAAGCCAGCGGTATGCTGGTCAACGAAGCAGTCCTCATCGCCGACTGCGAAAACGGCAACCGCTTCGAGACCTACATCATCCCCGGCGAACGCGGCAGCGGGACGATCGGCATCAATGGCGCAGCCGCGCGCCTGACCCGCGTCGGTCACCGAGTCATCATCCTCAGCTTCATCCACGCCACCCCGGAGGAGGCCAGGACGCACAAGTCGCGCGTGGTCATCGCCAATGACAGGAACGGCGTTGCCGAGGTCGTGGAACATCAGACCGGGCTGGGCGATTAACACACGCGTCGCATCCGGTTTTGCCGCAATGCGGCGACGCGCCACAAACGACGATCAACTTTCGCGGAGCAGATCAGCCATCCATGTATCCAGAGCTCTTCCGCATTCCTGGTCTTGACCTGCCGATCTACAGCTACGGGCTGATGCTGGTGATCGGCTTCCTGCTGGCTGCGGCGCTGGCCAGGTTTCTGGCGCGCCGCGTCGGTCTGGATCCGGAAGTGTTCGTCAACGCGGGGATCGTTGCGCTGATCGCGGGCGTGGCTGGGGCGCGCCTCTCGCATGTGCTGGAGAACTGGGACGTCTACACCAATCCCGCCCGATCGTTCTGGGCCAACCTCGGCGCCGCTATCGACATCCGCGAAGGCGGGCTGACGTTTTACGGCGGGCTGATCTTCGCAACACCCATCGTGATGCTCTATGGTTGGTGGAAGAAAGTGCCGCTTTTGCGGGGGATGGACATTGTCGCGCCGTGCGTGCTGGTGGGATTGGGCCTGGGACGCGTGGGGTGTTTCCTCAACGGCTGCTGCTATGGCGAGGTGTGCTACACGCCGGGCGTGCCGACAGTGAGCTATCCCTACGGTTCGCCAGCCTACGTCGATCACTACGCCCAGGGCCGCCTGCCCGCCCCGCCGCCTGCCGAGCTGATGATCCCGCTGGAAGACGGCAGTCGGACGCTCGTGCCGCGCGAGCAACTGCCCGTGAACCCGCGCTTCGCCCAGGCCGCCAAGGGGCACCTTTCGGCGCCCACGCATCCCGCCCAGCTCTACAGCACCGTCACGTCGCTGCTGCTGGCGGGGATCATGGTGACATACTTCAGCCTGTCGCCTGTTCCGGGCAGCGTCTTTGGGTTGATGCTGGTGCTCGAAGGCATCTCGCGCTTCATCCTCGAGATGCTCCGCACCGAACCGGCTGTCGTCGGCACCGGCACAGGCACGCTCACCTTCCTGCCGCCGTTGAGTTTCAGCATGGTTGTCAGTGCGATCCTCGTCATCATCGGTGTGATCATGTGGACAGCACTGCACCTGTTCCATCCCGATCGCCGCTCCGGACAATCGCCTCTCCCCGCACCCAGCGCGTAGCGCAATCGCCCGCCCTGTTCCGCCAGAGCGGCCCCCGCTTCGTCTCTTCGTCTCTTCGTCTCTCCCCCAACCCTTCGTCGCCTTATCCCCCTCCCCCGCCTACAATTCATTGTTGCCCCGCTGCCCTGCCCTGCGCGATGATGCAGAGGCGAACTCAACAGAGGAGGCAGACCATGTCCCAACCCACTCTCCTGCGTTTGAGCGACACTGCACTGACGCTGTCGCATCCTGAGGAGGATGTTCGTGGTCGGAAGGTAATCGATGCCAGCGGCGAGCAGATCGGCCATGTCGACGATCTGATGATCGACGACCAGGAGAAGAAAGTGCGTTTCCTGCAGGTCGCATCGGGCGGATTTCTCGGCATCGGCCGAACGAAGGTGCTGATCCCGGTCGATGTGATCCAGAAGATCACCCCCGAGGCTGTGCAGATCGACCGCACGCGCGAGCACGTCGCCGGCTCGCCACCCTATGACCCGGAGGTCACCGATCAGCCGGACTGGAGCGTCTACTACGCCTACTACGGCGCCGACCCCTTCTGGGCGCCGGGGTACACCTACCCGATGTACCCCTACTTCTGAGCCCGCTGGCGCGGAGTTGGCGGGAATTTGCCCCGGCCGGCGAACTGGCGCAAGTTGTGCTTGTGAATCGCGTAAGGCCTGTCACAGGCCGTGCAGTTTTGCCAGCCTCGCTGGGCTGCACATCCCGACAGGTCGGCGCGGTTCGCCAAAATTGGAATTCCATTTGCCGCGCCCACGGATTCGGGCCATTGTCCTGGCACCGGAGGTGGTATGCAGCGCGAAGTTTCCCATCCGTCGTCCCCGGTTCGGTTCGAACCGCTGATGCTCAGCATCCCCCAGCCCCCCGAAACCCGAACCGCCCGCCGCGTTGACCCCGACAATGACCCCGTCACCTGGTCCGACCGCATGCGCGAAATCGACGAGCTCGAAGAGCCCGAACGCTGGGATGGTATGAGCTAGGCTGCAGCGGGCAGCAGGCGGCTGGCGGCAGGCAGCGAATGGTGGTCTGCACGCCTCGCAAGAAGTGCAGCCCCACCACAACCATGGCCAGCGCCGGGGACACCAGCGTCGCAAACACTGCCCCTTTCACGAATCCGCGGCGGCGAATGCGTCGCCCAATCAGCCAGAGAGTTGTCCGCTTCACGCATCATTCGTCATTCCTCAGCCCCCTCTGCGTTCATCCGCGTTCATCTGCGGTTCCAATCCTCCGGTCCTTCCCAAGCCCTCCAGTCATCACCTGGCCGCAGGATCCTGCGGATCGGCTTTGAAAGCGGCCTGATCGGGCGATTTTCCGGGACGTTTGCTGATTGCGGCGCTACAATCCCAGCGTCATGAAGTACTTCTATGGCGAGTTCGACGGCCAGGAGTTTCCCACGCCCGACAAGCTGTTCGGGATGGACCAGCTCATGGATTTCATCCTGCAGTATGGCGAGCAGGCGCTCAAAGCCATCGAGCAGATGATGAACAACCCCGACAGCGAAGCCCAGCAACAGCTCCTCCAGCAGCTCATTGACCAGGGCCTGCTGGACAAGGACGGCAAGGGCAAGCTCCACCTCACCCCCAAAGCCATCACGCGCATGCAGCAGCGGGCGTTGATGGAGGTTTTCGCCAATCTCCGTCAGGGCCAGCGCGACGGCCATGAAAAGATCACCCCCGGCACGGGCGGCGAACGCATGGACGGCACCAAGCCGTACCAGTACGGCGATCCCGTCTCCGAGCTCGACCTGCATCAAACCTTGCACAACGCCCTGGCTCGCACGGGCTTGCCCGCGCGGCAGGACGCAAGCGGCGGGCGGCAGCCGACGCGCATCCGGTTCGAGGAGCGCGATTTCGAGCTTCACCTGCATGAAGGCATGACAAGCTGCTCGACCGTCGTCCTGCTGGACATGAGCGGGTCGATGATGCGCTACGGGCGGTTTCACTCCGCCAAGCGCGTCGCCATGGCGATGCAGGCGCTGGTCCGCACGCGTTTCCCGCAGGACACGCTGGACTTTGTCGGTTTCTATTCCGGCGCCAATCGCATCCACGAAGCCCTGCTGCCGCTGGCGATGCCCAAGCCGGTGACGATCTATGACTACCAGGTGCGTCTGCGCGTGCCGATCGCGCAGCTCGACCGCGCCCCGCAGCACTTCACCAACCTGCACATGGGCTTGCAGATCGCGCGGCGCATCCTCCGCCAGCGCGGCAGCGAGAACAAGCAAATCTTCATCATCACCGACGGCCAGCCGACAGCGCATATCGAAGGCGATATGGTCCATCTGCTGTATCCCCCCGATCCCCGCAGCACGGTCGCAACCCTGAAGGAAGCCGTGCTGGCCATGCGCGAAGGTTGCCGGATCGCCACGTTCGCGCTGATCGAGGATTACTGGGGCATGGACTGGGTCGGCTTTGTCGACCAGCTCACGCGCCTGACCAAGGGCGTGGCGTTCTATACCTCCAGCGGCGAACTGGCCAACTGCATCATGGAAAGCTATCTGTCGGGGAAGAAGAAGAAAACGGCGATTGGGTGAGCTCGATTGCCGATTGCGGAATGGGCTGAGCGACGAAGGGGGTTGATCGCCACAAGCTCATGCACCATGCATCATGCACCATCGGCCACTGCCCAGTCCGAAATCCGCCATCCTCATTTGACGCTTGGCTCGTGAGTTGCCATATTTCCCCCCATGACCCGAGAGCAACTGGCCAAGCGTATTGCCGAAGTCGCCCTGCTGCGCGGGGAGTTCACGCTCCGCAGCGGCCGCAAGAGCAATTACTACCTCGATAAGTACCGTTTTGAGACGCAGGGCGACGTGCTGGCGGCGCTGGGGCAGATGTTTGCTCAGCACGTCACGCCGCGCACGAAGCGCATCGCGGGCGCCGAACTGGGCGCCGTGCCGCTGGCGGCGGCTACGAGCATGACCACGGGCATTCCGTGCCTCTTCATCCGCAACCAGAAGAAGGAATACGGTACGAACAAGCAGGTCGAAGGCGTCTATGAGCCCGGCGATGTGGTCATGATCGTCGAAGACGTCCTCACCACCGGCGGCCAGGTCATCGAAGCCGCCAACACGCTCCGCGAGCTCGGCATCGAGGTCGAAAAGATCGTCGCCGTCATCGACCGCCAGGAAGGCGCCCGGGAGAACATCCAGGCGGCTGGCTATACCTTTGAAGCCCTCTTCACGACGGAAGATCTGGGGATCAAGAAGTAGGCGATAGCAACGAAGCGACGAAGGGGGCAGGAACGACGTCGTTTCGTATTCCCGCCATCCGTCTATGGCACGGGCGTCCCGCACGTGCATTCCTGTATGAGGCTTGCACGTGCGGGACGCCCCGTGCCACTGGGAAAAGTGTGGCCGTCGCCCGGCCCCCCTTTGCGATCCTTGGGATCCCCGCGATCTTTGCGCTCCCCCTTCGCGACCTTCGCGGTCGCCACTTGGCCTAGAACGTCGCCTCAAAGGCGCTTTGCGTGTGGCGGACGATTGGTTCGCAGCGAGGCGGCCAGACGATGGCGATGACATCGATCCTCGCCGGCGGCCGGGGCGTGCCGAAGCGGGACATGTAGAACTTGGCCGCCTTGGTGATCTGGTGCTGCTTCTCGGCGGTGATCTGATCTTCGGGGCGGGGTTCGTCGGTGGCTCGGGTTTTCACTTCGACGAAGACGAGCGTCTTGCCGTCGCGGGCGATGATGTCGATCTCCCCCACCGGCGTTCGATAGTTGCGGCCGAGGATCTTGTAGCCGGCACGCTGAAGGAAACGGGCTGCCACATTCTCCCCCCGCTCGCCCAAAGGATCCTTCCGCGGGCGGGATTTCACCAACGACTTCAACCACTCGATCATGGCCGCCAATATCCCACGAAAAAGGCCGGACGTAAAATCCGGCCCGATCTACCGACCGGCGCATCGCCTCAGCGAGGCGCCGGCTTGAATTGTCTGTCTGTTTCTCAGGCTCGTGATACTTAGCCAGCCGTGTCTGTAATCAGTATCTCGCAGCATTCTCCAGGATGCTGCCAGGCCGGACGAACCGCTCCCAGGCTTCGCTGTGGCACTTGGGGCAGAAGCTGGGTGCCGAGACGGCGTTGTCGGCTTCATAGCCGCAGCTTCGGCACTGGAGCTGGAAAATCGTCGTACCACGATCCGAGCGACCAAAGGGGTCATAGGTGGCGAAATGACCGTGTGACGCGAACTTCTCCATGCTGATGGACATTGTAAGATCCCTTCTTCCTTGAGGTTATGGCTATTTGACTCACGAACCGGCTATTCATGAGGCAAAGTCGATACCAAACCGTCAGGAAAACACCGGCCGGCGTGGAGGGCGGAGAATTCGCCCCTCACGCCGGCTGGCGGAATCGTCATATCAGGCTGTTGCTCGACAGCATCGAGCGGGATACGACAAGTTGACGGGTCCGTTAGGCAGGGTGTCACGCCTCCGTCAAAACGTCGCTGGTGTTGTCGGGCTGGGTGACCAGGTGATACCCCTCCTGCTCGTACTGGCGGAGCTTCCGCTGGAGGGTGCGGACGCTGATGCCCAGGCGCCCAGCGGCGTGCGTGCGGTTGCCGTTGCACTGGTCCAGGGCCTTGGTAATCGCCAGCCGCTCGAGCTCGTCCATGGTGAGGCCGGAGGGGATCTCCTCGACCTTCGCCGGGGCTGAGGCTGGGGAACTGATGATCCGCTCGGGCAGGTCCTTCTCAGTCAGAGTTTCGCCCTCAGCCAGGACCATCATGCTTTCCAAAGTATTGCGGAGCTCGCGGACGTTGCCTGGCCAGCGGTAGGCCATCAGCCGGCGGACCACTTCCGGCGCGATGCGCTTGGCTGGCGTGTGCTTCTGCTCGGCGATCTCCTTCATAAAGTGATCGATCAGGATCGGGATGTCGTCCGGCCGCTCGCGCAGCGGCGGCAGCGTGATCGTGACGACGTTCAGGCGATAGTACAGATCCTCGCGGAAGGTGCCCTCAGCCACCATCTTGTGGATGTCGCGGCTGGTGGCAGCCAGGACGCGCACATCGACCTTGCGGTCTTCCGCCCCGCCGACCGGCGTGACGGTGAGCGTCTCAAGTACCCGCAGGAGCTTGGCTTGCAAGCCGAGCTCGAAGTCGCCGATCTCGTCGATGAACAGGGTCCCGCCGTCGGCTTGCTCAAATCGGCCCAAGCGGCGGTCTGTCGCGCCGGTGAAGGCTCCTTTCACATGGCCGAACAGCTCGCTTTCGACCAGCGTCGCCGGCACGGCAGCACAGTTGACCGCCACAAACGGCCCCTTCTTGCGCGGGGAGTTGTGGTGCAGGGCCTGGGCTACCAGTTCCTTGCCCGTGCCGCTTTCGCCAAGGATGAGCACGGTCGAATCGACCGGCGCTGCCCGGCGGATCTTGGCGAACACGTCCTGCATCTGCTTGGACTGCCCGACGATCTGGTCCAGGCCGAACCGATCGTCCAGCCGCCGCCGCAGGGACTCGATCTCCTGGTCCTTGCGCATCGAGTCAATCGCCCGGCGGATCAGGAGCTTCAGCTCGTCGGGGATGACCGGCTTGGTGATGTAGTCGTACGCCCCGGACTTGATGGCCTCGACAGCCGTATGGACGCTGCTGTGGCCTGTCAGGAGGATAAACTGCGTCTCAGGACGCCGTTTTTTCCAGAGATGCAGCAGATCCAGCCCGCTGACGTCCCCCATCTGGAAATCGCTGAGCACCACATCGATGTTCTCGTCGATGTAACCCAGGGCCTTGTCGGCACTTTCGGCGCCGAAGACAGTCAGGCCCTCGGACTTGAGAAGATGTGTCAAAGCGCGGCGCTCGCTCTCATTATCTTCAACGACGAGCACGCGACCGGCGGAACTCATAGGGATGCCCTTTCTGAACCTCGGAAACAAGGTTGCTGCAACTGCGTCTATTCGTCATATCATACGCAGGCAAACGGGCACAACGTGTAAATCAGCATGGATGTGCGATTCGGGATCGGGGGGGCAGCTATTCAGGTATAGGCGGTGGGCAGCAGGCAGTGGGCAGTAGGCGGTAAACGGTCGGCAGTGGGATAACCTCGGCGTCAATGGGCAGTCGATACCCGGCCCCGAGTTGCGGCGAGGGACCGGTGACAAGTGACCGATGGCACCCCTCCTATTTCTTCCGCGCCTGGCGCCCTTCGGGGCTGACGCCGAAGATGTGGAACTGGTGGCCGACGGACTCAAAGCCGTGCTCGGCGCAGATTTCGTCGCGGAGCTTGCGGAGCTTTTCGCTGCGGAACTCGATCACCCTGCCGGTTTCGACGCAGATCAGGTAATCGCGCGGCTCGCCGCCGACGATCACTTCGTAGTAGCTCTGCTTGTTGTCGAAGAAGACCTGCTTGAGGATGCCGGCATCCTGCAGGTGGGCGAGCGTGCGGTAGACGGTCGCCCGGCTGGCGCGGTGGCCGAGCTGTTTGAGGTCATCGACGAGCTGCTCGGCTTCGAACAGGCCCTCCATACGGAGGACGGCATCGAGGATCATGGCCCGCTCGGGGGTGAACTTGAGCTTCTGGCCATGGAGGTATCGCCGGAAGATGGCGCAGACCGGCTCATAGGGCAGCGCCTCGCGCTCCGCCCGCATCCCCAGGCGGGGAAGATTCGGCAATATCCGCGGCTGAGTGGCCATGACGGCTCATAATCCTATGCCGATCGGGGCGATGCAACAAGAACGGCAGGCAGCAGGCAGCGG
>CALEKX010000114.1 GCA_937904525.1 uncultured Phycisphaerales bacterium | reverse complement strand
TCTTCATGCTGGATCGTCCTTTCCATCGGGCGATCCACCTTATGCCCCTGTCTCAAAATCCGGGACCACCTCTCTCCGCGCAGAGGCGGTCGAACTCGTGTCTTCCGGAGGCCGGGCGCCTGCGGAGACCGAACAGGCGGTCGGTGAACTCCTTGCCGTTGTCAGTGAGAACGCGGGTGATCTTCATCGGCGCAGCGCGGTCGAGATGCCGCAGGAAACGGCGGGCGTTGGCCGCGGTCTTCGCCGGGTAGATGCGGACGAAAACCCAGCGAGTGGCCCGATCGATCGCCACGAAGAGGTAGCGGCGGCGGTTCTCGTCGGCCATTTGCGGCAGGTATTTCACGTCGACATGCAGGTAGCCGGGCTCGTAGGCCCTGAATGGCTTGTGGACGGGCCTCGGCGTTTTCGGCTTCAGATCCCGCAGGCGGGACACGCCATGCCGCCGCAGGCATCGGTCCAGCCCGGAGCGCGAGACGTTCGGGTTCAGGAACTCGCGGACGACGGCGAGCAGGTCGTCGAGCGGCAGCAGCAGGGTCGTCCGCAATGCCACGGCAACAGCCTCCTGGGCCGGCGTCAGCGTCGTCTGGAGCCTGTGCGCGGTGTGGCTGCGGTCATGGACACTGTCCCGCTTGCGCCATTTCCAGACCGTCTGCTCGGAGATGCCATGGCGCTCAGCGATCACCCGGGCCGGTTCCGTGCTCGCCTGGATCGCGGCCCTAATCCTCGGTGTCGTCGTCGCCTGCTTGTGAAGAGAGATCAACATGCCCGCCCCCATCCCGAACCTCACGCAGGATCGACCTTGCCATGAACAGGCCAGATCGGCGAGGGTCTATGTGATCGTCCGGGATGGAACAGGTAAGTCTGCGCATGTTCCGGGGACCTTTTTGTTTTGGTTTCATGACTCTTGCCCAAATCACGAATGCAGTGTCCCGGCGATTGCATACAGGGAAATATCGACCCCGTGACGTTTTGCCAGGAATGCACGAACTGTTCGGTCGTCGAATATGCGGGGATCGAAATGGTAACGACTTGCGTTCACCTTCTCGCGGGCCGCTGCGTTGGGCAGCCCCATGCTTTCAAGCATCCTGTGGAGCGTTGATTCGTTGGCAACCAGTGTGAAAGGCCGGAGCGCGTCAGAGAGATCGAAAGCCGCGATCGTGTCGATTCGTGGGCCGATGATCAGCCGAGATTGCTGATTCAGAAAAAGCCCTGCGAATTTGTCCAGATTTTCGATCACCTGCATGGGATCGGAATTATCGCTTGAGCGGATTGTCTCTGAGATTTCCTTGATCCTGGGCGGATGCGCGTCATAAAAGCTTGCGCCTTTGTGGTAGATCTCGATCAGCCAATTGTAATGCGATGCGATTTGCTTCAACGGATCACGCATCGCCGTGAAGAATTTTACGGGCCGGTTGGTTGTGGCGCGAAGGAAGTCGCGCATCACGGGAAAGGGCACGTGTCCGGAAACCCAATCCAGATGTCGTATCCGTTCCTTTGCCATGTCCGGATTGGACAGCCAGTGTTCGATGTGGCCCTGGCCCGCCAGCCCGGCGGATTTGAGCTGGGCGTTCACGAACGACCCCGCCGTCTTTGGCACGTGCACGAAAGCAATCAAGGGGGATGACTTGTCGTTCTGATGGTTGGACATCGTCAAATCAGCCCCTTCATGAATGCCGCGCGCTTCCAGCCATAAAGCATTTGTCCGCCGTATGGGCGCTCAAGCAGGATTGCACTTAGCTCGCGGGCTTCGTCCGCGGGTAGTTTCGATTGGATGCGCATGACGTCATATGTGTTGAACATTCCGCGATACATGCCGTCCAGCTTGATGATGGGCAAGCCCATCTCCAGAAGGATCGCTGCGTTCTGGTGTATCTGACTGCCACGCATGAAAACTTCAGAGAAAACAGCCGACATGGCATCATTAAGAAGCGGATCAAATTTCTGAAAGTCGCCATCGGATACGTGGCGAAGCAAATATCGCTTCAGATCCTCGCGCCCCGTGATCAAGGTTTCCTTGCTTAGATCCTTGATTGGAGTGTCGACACTCACTTCCAGCTTGTCGCTGATTGCATATTCTCGCGCTATGAATCTGCCAGACAGCAGTTTGGTTACAGCCTCGACGCTGAAGCGTGGTACCGGGTAGTACGGCCCGGTCCTTGCATCCTTTATCACCAGGTCCTGCAATTCGGGGCTGCGGCATATCTCGTTCAGGAAGCGGTCGCTGCTGTAGAGCGCGCGGAACCGGTTTGGCACGGACACGCAGCGCTTCAGCGTCTTGGAGAGCTTCATCTCTCCGCGCTTGATGACGATCGGGCGGACGTCGGTAAGGGGATATTTGCGCCAGTATTTGCGCAACCTTTCATGCGCCAGCACCGATTGCGACATCGCGATGCAGAAGGACCCAAGGTGGTACTCGATCTCGTAGTTCTCGGTCGCGCCCAGAACCTCGACATCCGAAGTCGTCATGTCGGTCAGGAACTTGTCCAGACCGCGGGTCGAGTAATAGACGGAATCGTTGATCATCAGCAGGCGCGGGCACGTCTTTTCCCACCCCCGTGCGTAAAGATGCAGAAAGCCCGTCTTGTAGCTGCCGAAATCCCGGCCGAAATTGGGGCGTTCGATATAGCAGTCGATCAGATCGCGCACGTTTTCGGGGTCGCGCAGGCGAAGCGTGTTCACGCCCAGCACATACAGGCCCTGTGCCTTGGCGGCCTTCAGCAGGCGCACCAGATCCGGGCGAAGCTCTCCCTTCTGATAGAGTGCCAGCAGGACGATTCGCTGACCCTGATAGGGGCGTTCGAAATGAACCCGCGGCCTCTTTGTCAGGGTCCGCAGCCGTTGGGCCTCGGATTGCGCGCCGACGATGACGCGGGCCATCGGATAAAGCATGGCAGTGTGAATGCGCGAGATGATCTTCATCGTGACCCCTACAAAGCCGCCTTCGGTCGGGGTGGTGTCTAGTAAAGATGCGGTACAAGCACAACTGCCATTTTGCTGTGACCCCCGATACCTCGTCCATCTGATGCTAGAGTCCGGCCCGAGGAGAGGACCGGACATGAAGAGATCGAAGTTCACAGAGG